>JAITBL010000195.1 GCA_031283575.1 Treponema sp.
GCCTTTTCCTGTCCGGCCTTTTCCTGTCCGGCCTTTTCCTGTCCGGCCTTTTCCCGCCCGGCCTTTTCCCAGCCCGCGCAAACAGAGGCAATGTAACTGTTGATAGTTGTAACCTGAGCGGAAACGGCAGCGGCCGAAAACACCACAAAACGGTCAATGCCGCTTTTTACGCCCGCCGCCGCCAGATCTTCCGGCGTACCGCGGCACCGGGCGGGAATCGTGTAAAAGGCTGCGGTACTGGACACGGCCCTGGCGGCTATTTTTTCCGGGTAGATGTGGGAATGAAAATCGATAATCATGGATAGCGCCTTCCGGTTAGCGGGTTGTTTTCCTGTAGATGTCAAGGAGCTTTGCTATTTCATCCTTGAGGCCGGGAATAAAATCTTTCCCGGACAGCCGCCTAAATTCCGCTTCGCTGAACCATTTGGGAGTGGGCGGAATATGGTTCCGTGAAGACGGCGTTCCCGCGACATACTCGCAGAGGAAACGTATACCGGGAATTTTCGGCTCGTTGTTTTCGTTAATATTGTAAAGACCAAAAACATTTTCAAAGACTTTTACGTCGATATGGTACTCTTTTTTATAATGCCGGATTACTCCCTCGTAAAACAATTCATTCCGGGCAAGCTGTCCGCCGCAGCCTTCAAAAAGTTCCGGATACAACCTGCGCTCTTTACTCCGCTTTCCAAGCAAAACGAAATACGCGCCTTTTTCTTTCTTAAAGCAGATCCCCGCGACATGGACTTCAGGATTTTCCCTAAGATCCTCCCGGGGAATAAATTGTTCGGCCACTTCTTTTGTAACCCAGACATCCGCGTTTTCATGAATGCCTTTGAGCAGCCTTGTCTGTTTGGTCAGTTCTATCTTGAGGGACGCGGGCAGCGAAGGAAGATTCTGGAAATCATCCGCGTCAATGACGAT
This sequence comes from Treponema sp., assembly GCA_031283575.1. Classification (GTDB taxonomy): domain Bacteria; phylum Spirochaetota; class Spirochaetia; order Treponematales; family Breznakiellaceae; genus JAIRYT01. Next base: position 922 of record JAITBL010000195.1, read on the forward strand.
GCCAAAAGGTCTTGCAATATCACAATACCGGGAACATTTATTAAGATCGGCGCCTATGTAATCTCTGTTTACCCTTTTTACCGGCCCTTTGGCGATTCCCCATCCAAGTTCAAGATCTATTTTGGTTCCTTCTTCTTCCGCAAATTTTTTGCAGATGGCCTTGAAATCGCCGCCTGTTTTACTGATTGCCTTAAGCGTATCCCGCAGTAAAGATTTCAACAATACGGAAGTGGTTTTTCCGGAAATTTCGCTGACAATAAGAGCGCCGTCCCCCAGATGTTTGAGTAAGGCGGCTTTTTCAAAATTTTTTTCCAGAATCGCGTACCATTGTCCGGCAAACTCGTCCAGAAAAGCGGAATTGCCGATTTTTTCGGCCCAGGCGGTAAAACCACGGATATCAACAAAAACGATTAAGGCGTTTACATCTGTTTTAACGTCCACCGGGTACCTCCCCGCTATTATAACACATGTTGATCTGTCCTGCAAATACGGGCTATGCTGAACCATCCCACAGTCCGGAAAGCGGCAATTCCGCCGCTTTTTTGCAGGAGAAACCATGGTCGCCGAATATCTTTCGTCCACAGAGCCAGGCAAGGTAAACACCGCTTTTTTGGCGTATCTTTGTAATCTAAGCGAGACCGCCGCTGTCGCCCCGGAAATTGCCGCTTCCATTGTACGGGAACTGGAAAACCAACGCAGCAGGGTTAAGCTTATCGCCAGCGAAAACTACTGTTCCATGGCGGTACAGCTTGCCATGGGGAACCTCCTTACCGACAAATATGCCGAAGGCATGCCCGGCCACCGTTTTTACGCGGGGAACGAAAACGTGGACGCCATAGAATCCCTGGCGGCCGAAGAAGCCCGGAACCTTTTTGGCGCCGAATACACCAATGTTCAGCCCCATTGCGGGGCCGACGCCAATGTGCTGGCCTATTGGGCGATTCTTACCACGCGGATAGAAACCCCGGCCCTTGCCAAATACGGTGAAACAAACCTCTACAAGCTCAGCGGCGCCCAGTGGAAAGAATTAAAGGCCGATCTTGGCAGCCAGAAACTTCTGGGCCAGGACTACTATTCGGGCGGCCACCTTACCCACGGCTACCGCTACAACCTTTCCAGCCGCATGTTCGACGTGTACGGTTATTCGGTATCGCCGGAAACAGGGATGCTGGATTACGACGCTATCGCGGCCCAGGCCGCCGAAGTAAAGCCGCTGATACTTTTGGCCGGGTATTCCGCGTATCCCCGGAAGATCGACTGCCGCCGCATGAGGGAAATAGCCGATTCCGTGGGGGCTGTCTTTATGGTGGACATGGCCCACTTTGCGGGTCTTGTGGCGGGGAAGGTGTTTACCGGCGATTATGATCCGGTCGCCCATGCCCATGTGGTTACCAGCACTACCCACAAAACCCTCCGCGGGCCGCGGGCGGGCCTTGTGCTCGCAAAGGCGGAATTTGCCGAAGCCCTGGACAAGGGCTGCCCGCTTACGATGGGCGGCCCCCTGCCCCACGTTATCGCGGCCAAGGCCGTGGCCTTTAGGGAAGCCGGCCGGCCGGAATTTCGGGCTTACGCGGCCAAAATCGTGGAGAACTGCCGGGCCCTGGCGGATTCCTGCATCAAAAACGGCCTTACGGTCCTTACCGGCGGCACGGACAATCACCTGATTCTGGTAAACGTTTCCGGCCCGGCCGGAATTACCGGGCGGCAGGCGGAAAGCGCCCTGCACGAATGCGGCATAACCTGTAACCGGAACAGCCTTCCCGCCGATCCCAACGGCCCCTGGTATACATCGGGCCTGCGGATTGGCACGGCGGCGGTAACAAGCCTTGGCATGGGCAGGCCGGAAATGGAAGAGCTTGGGGCGATTATCGGCCTTGTGGTAAAAAACACCCGGCCCGCTCAGGATGCGAAAGATCCGTCCAAAACCAGCAAAGCCAAATACGCTGTCGGGGAAAAAGCCAAAGCGGAAGCCCTGGAACGGGTAAAAAAACTTCTTGACCGTTATCCGGTGTACCCGGAACTGGACCTGGATTTCCTGAAAAAAGCTTTTATAAAACCCGGCCGGTGAAAAATATCACATGAGCGTTTTGATGAATATTCTGATGAATGTTCCACAACAGAAGACAGTTCCACATTGGAAGGCCGTTCCTCGGCGGATGGAACTTTTGTCAGGCGGCGATGCTTAACCTGGGTCTTGTCCTTGAAGGCGGCGGCCTTAGGGGAAACTATACCGCCGGGGTTTTGGACGCCTTTCTTGATGAACAAATTTTGTTTCCTTACGTTATCGGAGTTTCTGCCGGATCGGGCATGGGATGTTCTTATGTATCCGGGCAGAAAGGCCGCAACCTTGAGATACTGCGGCGTTTTCACGGGGATCCCCGTTATCTTTCATTCCGTAACTTCATTACCACGGGATCTGTTTTCGGCATGGACTTTGTGTTTCATCAGATACCAAATACATTAATTCCCTTCGACTGGAAAAGCTTTGTCGATTCCCCGGCGCGTTTTACCGCGGTCTGTACGGACTGCGATACCGGCAGAGCGGCATACTTTGAAAAAAAGCCGGGAATCGGCGCGGAAGAATTTCTTACTATCCTTGAAGCCTCTTCTTCAATGCCCTACGCGGCGCCCATGGTCGCTTACAACGGAAAAAAGTACCTTGACGGCGCCATAACCGACGCCATCCCCCTGGAAAAAGCCGTTTCCGAAGGCTTTACCCGCAACGTTGTGGTGCTTACCAA
>JAITBL010000214.1 GCA_031283575.1 Treponema sp.
CATCGCGGTACGCGAAGAACGCTGCCGGATGAAGAGGCGGCCGGAAAGCGTTACGTTTGCCTGAATTCGGGGTTCTGTTCAGAACGGATAATGTTTGTCAATTTTTCGAGTCCGGCAGCCTCATCGCCGTCATTTTCCAGGGTAAAATCCGCCAGTTCTTCGTATTCAGGTATTTCGTCCCTGTAGATATGTACCATCAATTCGCGCACGTCGTGCGCATTGGGCTCTTCTGGATTGGGTGTGAATTCTTTTTGTATTTCCCTGATCATGCGATCCGGATCCCGCTTGATGTGTATAAACCGGCCGATCCGCCGCAGCGCTTGCATGTTGTAGTCGAACAGAACCGTTTCCGCCCCGGTCGCGATGACGGCATTTTTCGCGTTTTTTGCAATCTTCTTTACAACAATTTTTTCCGCCTTTACCAATTCAGACGTGAACCGCGAAACTGTCAATATCTTTTTTCCCGGGCGCACACGGTCGGAAGCCGCTGCGTCGGTATCATAGAATTCCATCCCCAATACGTCCGCGGCTTTTTTCCCCAATGTTGTTTTGCCGCTGCCGGGTATTCCTATCAAAATGAAGTTCAATCTTCGCACTCCCCTATCCGACCCTGCTGTGAATGACTCTCCCCGCCCTGCGGGAAACATCATCGCTGTACCCGTCCCGACGCGTCTCCGTCGGCAAGCTTTTTTACCTCGTCTACCGAAACATGGTTAAAGTCGCCTTCAACGCTGTGTTTAAGACAGCTTGCCGCCGCGGCAAACTCAAGGGTCTCCGGCGGGGAAAGGCCGCTGATCATGCCGTAGATGAGGCCCGCCGCAAAACTGTCGCCGCCGCCGACACGGTCGACAATATGCACGGCGTATTTTCGCGAAAAGAAAAAACCGGCGCCGTCGTAGAGCATGGCCGACCAGTTGTTGTCGTTTGCCGAAACCGACTCGCGCAGGGTAATGGCAACCTGCTTGAAGCCAAAGCGCTCCGCAAGCGTCCTGGCCGTCTCGCGGTAAGCGTCGAGGTCCAGGCTGCCGGAACTTGCGTCACTGTTTTTGGCTTTGACGCCAAAAACATCGGCGGCGTCTTCTTCGTTGGCGATGCAGATGTCGGCGTATTTTACCAGGCGGCCCATCACCTCGCCGGCCTGCTCCCGTGTCCAGAGATTTTTACGGTAGTTAAGATCGCAGGAAACGGTAACGCCTTTTGCCCTGGCCGCCTTGAGGGCGTCTTCGGTAATCGCCGCCGCGCTGCCGCCGAGGGCCGGCGTAATGCCGGTAAAATGAAACCACCGCGCGTCCCGCAGAATGGCGTCCCAGTCAAAGTCTTTTTGTTCCGCTTCGGCCATGGCCGAATGGGCGCGGTCATAGATCACTTTGGACGGCCTCTGGCTTGCGCCCTTTTCCAGAAAATAAATGCCGGCGCGCTTTCCCCCGCGTATGATTTTTGAGGTGTCCACTCCCAGGGCGCGCAGGCTGTTCACCGCCGCCTGTCCTATTTCGTGTTTGGGGAGCCTGCTGACAAAGGCGGCGTCAAGGCCGAAGTTGGCAAGGGAGACGGCGACATTGGCCTCGGCGCCGCCGTACGACGCGCCGAAACTGTGCGCCTGTACAAAACGGCGGTAACCTTCCGGCGCGAGGCGCAGCATAATCTCGCCAAAACAGACAATTTTTCCCATACGGCCGTCACTTCTTCTGGACGAGCCGTACGGCAAAACCGGCAATCTCATCCGCGAGATAAACGGCCTTATACCCGCCGTCGCCGTCGAAAACGGCGTCCTCATCGCTTAACGCGACGCCGCGTTTTTCAAGAAAATGCGCCGCGCGCCCGACATTGACCGTTCCTATGACAAGGCGTCCTTTTGCGCCGCGGCTTCCCGTCTTCATGATTTCAATGCCTTCGCCCGAAAAAACGGATTCGGCGCCGCTTTCGGCCGGCGCCATGCCAAAGAGGGTTTCAAACAAACGGACCGCTTTTGCCGCTTCGCCCCCGTTTTGGGCATTGATCCCGACGCGCAAAAAATTAAAACCCAGCATGGCTTTAACCGCTTCGCGGCACAGCGCCTCTATTTTGGCAAAGCCGCCCGCATTGACAAGATCGGCGCCGGCCATCCACGAACCGCCGCAGGCAAGTACTTTTTCGTACGACAGATAACGGGCGATGTTTCCCGCGTTGATGCCGCCGGTGGGAATAAAACGGACGGCGGGGTAAGGCGCGGCAACGGCCTTGATATACTCAAGGCCGCCGCTTTGTTCCGCGGGAAAAAATTTTACCACGTCAAGGCCGGCTTCGACGGCCTTTTCAATATCGCCGGGATTTGAACAGCCCGGCGTAACGGGAATGCCCTTTTCGATGCAGCGGGCGACCACTTTGGGATTAAAGCCCGGGCTTGCCACAAATTTTGCCCCCGCGGCGGCGGCTTTATCGACCTGTTCGCGGGTAAGGACCGTACCGGCGCCAAGAAGAATATCGGGCGCTTCCGCGCTGATCCGCCGCATCGCCTCTTCGCCCTCCGCCGTACGAAACGTAACCTCGGCGCAGGGGATGCCGCCGGCAATCAGCGCCTTTGCCAGCGGAACCGCTTTTGCCGCGTCGTCAATTTTAATGACCGGAATAATGCCGGTATTTTTTAACTGTTCAAACACCTCGTTCATACAACCCCTTGCCGCTCCGCCTGCTGTTAAGGCTGTACCCATTATAATACGCTTCTTCCCCGCTTGTCACGGTGTGGCATCGGGACGCGTCCCCGCAAAACCGCGTTTTTCAGGGGGAAAATCCCGCTGCCCCAAGGTCGGAAAGAGGCGATAATTCGGGGGAATTCACCGACAAGGTAGAGGGGAATGTCAAACAGGACGCCGTTGCGCCGGAAGGAAGCCGGTGAAGTACGTATCGCCGTTTTTGGCCGGTAATATTCGATAAAGGTCCTGAGGCAGCTTGGGTATCGAGGGAGCGCTGATATGTTTGGAAAAATCCCTTTCAAAGCTCGTTAAAATTCAAGGGGTAAAAATACGGTGAAAGGATGATCGCGCCGCCATAGAGATGGCCGCCGGCTGGCGTGTTGACTTGACTTTTCTTCCGATTAGGGCGATATTGAAAGCAGCCCGTTCGGGGCGAAGAGGGAAC
>JAITBL010000240.1 GCA_031283575.1 Treponema sp.
GGAACAGCTTCCTTGAATGTAGGATGTTTCGTAAGTCTTAAATCCTTATTACATAAGGATTTAAGACTGAGAAACTCCGAAGCCAGTGGAAAAACCATGGGGTTTTGGAACTGGCTCAACATTGTACAAATTTCCGATTTAGTGCATACTTTTTAACAGGAAGCATGAACCGCCAGGAATATAAACAGGCCCTGGACGCGGCCCTTACCGCCCGCGCCGCCTGGCTTGAAAAAAACGAATATCCCCGCCTCAAGGAAGAATTCCGTACTTTTCACACGGCCTTTACGGGAATATACAAACTGCTGCTCCAGAAAAAACTGATACACGAGGACCCCTACAAGAACGAGGCGAAAATCGGCGAAATCACCGTTCCCAAAGCGATAGTCTCCGACGGCGACCGTATGGATCAGCTTACGATGAATCTTTCCGCCTACGACAACCAGATCGATTTTCTCGTCAACTTTTTTCAGTTCAGCGTTGATTCGCTTTCGCTCGATAACATCAAGCGCATTCTCGCGCTGGTACGCTACATCGACTGGATTCGCTTTAATTCGGAAACGCAGAGCTCCACCACCAAGACCGTGGTCGACGTGGTCAATCAGGCGCGTTCCGGCGGCGATTCCCTGACGCTGAGCATCCTCAACGAATCGCTGGACAGGCTGGGCAAGGCCAGCGGCGCCGTGATGAACTACCTCAAAGAGGCGGCCCAGTACAACCGCGAATCATACAAGAACGAACTGCGGGATAAAATTACCGGCGCCCTGAACGACGCCACCGCGGATTTGATCCGCAAAAAGTTCTCCGCGGCCATGAGCGGCAAACCTTTCTACCCCGACCTTGTGGAAGAACTTGTCAAAGAGGACTTTAGCCCTTCGGGCGAAAAACTCAGGAGCGACGTACTCAGGGCTCTTGCCATTCCCGAGAACAAACCCAAGACGGCGCAAAAGACCGTTTCGTTCAAAGAAACCCTCGCCGAGGCGTTTCCCATTCTCGGCGGCGTTTCCTTTGCCCTGGCCGACATGTGCGGCAGGCTCGACGAAAACAATCTGCTCTTTAACGAAAAGAAACAGGGGTTTTTTGACAAGCTTAAAGTCATGTTCGATAAAATGTTTGACAAAAAACCCAAGCCGATCATTTATGAAATCGAGTATCTTGACAATGCCAGGGGCATTACCGTAAAAGAGAAGATTGATTTTATGGCGTTCCGCTCCGATTTGGACAGGCGGATACGATCCTTCGCTTCGTTTAACAGCAGGGAAGGCCAGTCCCGTTTTATGGCGATGGACGAAAAGCAGCTCCTCGGCCTGCTGGAAAAGGCGGTGCGGGAAGCCCAGATCCTCCACCGGACCCTTACCGGACTGGATGAATTCTTCAGGGCGGAAGCGCCCCGCGAAATTCGCGACAAAGTAAAAGGAATCAGGCCGGAGCTTGCCACGATGAAAAACGCCTTTATCAGGGCAAACCAAAAACGGCACGAATACAGCGCGCGGCTGGAAGAAGCCGAACAGCTCAGGAAGCTCGGGGTCGCCCCATAACAGACGGAGGTTGTTTACCATGTTTACAAAATCAAGCGGGGGCTTCGCGCCCCTTGTTCTGACGCTTGCCGTATTCGCGTCCTGCGCTTCTACGCAGGACTCAGCGGCGGCGCTTGCCGAAGGAGCGCGGGACGGCGAAAAGCCCGTCCTCGACGGCGGCAGAACGATCTTTCCCCTGCCCAAAACCGGTTTCGATTACGCCGAAAGCCGGCCCGACATCGAAAACCGGAACGAGCTTACCGTCGTAACCACAGCCGACCCCGTCGTGATGGATTTTCGCAAGGCCTATAACGCGCGCGAAGCGCAAATTTTTACCGCCCTCTACGAGGGGCTTTTTTCGTATCATCCGTTTACGCTGGAACCGGTGCCCGCCGCGGCCTCGGCGTGGAAAATTTCGCAGGACCGTAAAGTATGGACCTTTACCATACGTCCCGACGCCCGTTTCAGCAACGGCGATCCCCTGCGGGCCGAAGATTTCCGCGCGGCGTGGCTTTCTTCCCTGGATCCAAAACGCGAATATCCCTATTCGTCGCTTTTTGATATTATCGAAGGCGCCCGCGATTTCAGGCTGGGAGTCACCGGCGATCCCGGCAAGATAGGCGTTACTGCCCTTGACGAAAAAACGCTGGAAGTGCGCCTTACCGGTCCCGCCGCCTACTTTCCCAGCATGCTCTGTCATCATTCGTTCTACCCCGTCCATCAATCCATGGTCAACGCCTCCGACTGGACGACGCCGGTTACCAACGGCCCCTTTAATCTGGAAAGCGCAAGCGAAGAAAAAATGGTCCTGGTTAAAAACAACGCGTACTGGGAAGCCGCACAGGTAAGCCTCGACCGTATCACCATCCGCTTTACCAGCGACGATGAAGAAGCCGCGGCGCTGTGGAATTCCGGCGAAGCCCGCTGGGTTGAAGGGAGCGTCAATCTCGACGCCCTCAGCGATCGCAGCGGCATCGTGGTAAACCCCATGTTCGCGACCTACTATTTCTACATCCGCTCAAGCGGCCCCTGGGAAGATTACCGCCTGCGCCGCGCCCTGTCGCTGGCGCTTCCCTGGGAGCAAATCCGCGAGGGACATTATCTGCCGGCAAAAAATCTGGTGTACCCCATTACGGGGTATCCCGAAAACGAAGGCATTGACAAACAGGACGCCGAAGAAGCAAAAAAGCTCCTGGCCGAAGCGGGCTTTCCCAGCGGCGTGGGCCTTCCGGAAATTGTAATCCGCATTACGGCCTCGGCCGAAGAAGACCGCATCGCCAAACTGATGGCCGCTTCGTGGATGAATCTGGGCATAGCGGTCAAGCTCGATGTGATTCCCCAAAACCGGTACCTTGAATCGATGAAGGATAAAACCTACCAGGTGGGTTCCCTCTCCTGGATTGGAGACTTTGCCGATCCCTATACCTTTCTCCAGATGTGGCGGCGCGGTTCAAACATCAACGAAGCCTGGTTCAACGATCCCGATTACGAGGCGCTTATGGAACAATCGATGAACGAAGAAGGCGGCAAGCGCCTTGAAACCCTGGCAAAGGCCGAACAGATACTTATCGACCGCGGCGCGGTACTTCCCATTTCACACTCCATCGCCCTCAACGTGGTTGACACCGACGAGCTTGACGGATGGTATCCCAACGCGCTGGATATTCACCCCTACAAGTACTTTAACTTCAAGTCCGCCAAACCCCTGCCGGGAGTCGCGCTTGCGGTATCGAATTGATCAAAAGACCGGAAACAGCCTGTCCCTTTTGGGGATGGGCTGTATGCGCTTTCCTTCGACGCTGGGCTCTGTTGATAAAAAGAAGGCCGAAGCGCTGGTCGGCAGGGCCGTTGAAAGCGGAATCAACTATTTTGATACGGCCTGGATGTATCCGGGGAACGAAGACGCGCTGGGACAGGCGCTGGAAAACCTTAAACTGCGGGACAGGGTATATCTTGCCACAAAGCTTCCCATTGCCCTGATTAAAAAGCGGGAAGACTTTGACCGCTTTTTTGATGAAGAACTCAAACGGCTGCGGACGGATCATGTCGATTATTATTTGCTTCACATGCTTACCGATACGGCTTCGTGGCGGCGGCTTTCCGCTCTGGGAATAGAAGAATGGATCAGGATAAAAAAAGAAAGCGGCGCCGTACGGCAAATCGGTTTTTCCTTTCACGGAAACCGCGATGCTTTTCTCAAACTGCTCGATGTCTATAACTGGGAATTTTGCCAGATCCAGTACAACTACAGCGATGAAAATTTTCAGGCCGGCGTCAGCGGCCTGAAAGCAGCGGCGGCGCGGGGCATGCCGGTGATCATCATGGAGCCGCTGCTGGGAGGCAGGCTTGCCGGCGCTTTACCGCCGGCCGCCCGCGGCATTTTCGCCGGCGCGAAAATGTACGGCCCTGACGGTTCCGCCCGCCGCGCTACGCCGGCCGCCTGGGGCCTTCGCTGGGTTTTTAACCACAGCGAGGCCACGGTGGCGCTGTCGGGAATGAACACGATCGCCCAAATCGAAGAAAACGCCGCCGTGGCGGACGAGGCGGCGCTTTCGCTCAGCCCCGAAGAACTTGCCGTATACGGCAAAGTACGGGACGTGTTCAACGCCGCGTATAAAATTCGCTGTACCGGCTGCGGCTATTGCCTTCCCTGTCCCCGGGGGGTTAACATCCCCGGCTGCTTTTCCGCCTGTAACATCTCGTATGTCATGGGCCGCGTAGTGGGCTGGCAGCAATACATGACCAGCGCCGCCTTTACGTCGCGAAAGCACGGCGGGCCTTCGCTCTGCGTTGCCTGCGGCCGCTGCGAGCAGCGTTGTCCGCAGAAGCTGCCTGTCGTTCAAAGCCTGAGGGATGTCAGGCGGCGCATGGAGCCGTTCTGGTTCCGTCTGATAATAGCGGGAGTGCGCCGTTTCCTTGGGCATCCCCTCCAAAGCGCCGTCTTGACGGAAAACGCCTCTTGACGGAAATTTCCGGCGGCTCTCTCGCCGTTTACAAAAACCGCCCCGCGCTGGTTACCGAAAGCGGCGAGAAGATCATGATCAGTCTTCCCGGCGGCGAGAGTATCAAGGTACGTCCCAAAGATATCGAAATCCTTCACGCGGGGCCGCTCAAAAGCCTTGCGGAACTCGGCGCCGGCGGTACGGAGGAAACCGCGCGGGACGCGGATAACGTCCGCGGCGCGTGGGAACTGCTCGCCTCGTCGGGCGGAACAACGACGCTCGCCGAACTGGCGGAACTTGTTTTTGGCGGCTTTACGCCGCAAAACGCCTGGAAGGCGTTCTTGCTGTTCGCCGACGGCCTCTACTTTACCGGAACCCTGTCCGCCCTCACGCCGCGCGGCGCCGAAGAAGTCGCCGCGGAAACGGCAAAGCGGCAGGGCAAAAAAGACGAGGCGCAGGCGCGCGAAGCTTTTTTACGGCGGCTTAAAGCGGGGACGCCGCAAAACGGAGACAGCCGCTTTATGCAGGATGTGGAAGCGCTGGCCTATGGCAAAAGCGAAAAAAGCCGCACCCTGCGGGATCTGGGTAAAAGTGAAACGCCCGAAGAAGCGCATCGTTTTCTTCTTGGGTGCGGCGTTTGGGACTGCTGGATCAATCCGCATCCGCCGCGCTGGGGCATAACGATGACGCAGCCCGCGCCGATGGGCGGAAGCGCCGGGGACAGACTGCCCCGCCGCGACCTCAGTTCCCTCGAAGCCTATGCCATCGACAGCCCCTGGAGTACGGACCCCGACGACGCCGTTTCGCTGGAAACGGAGGGCGGCAAAACCCTGCTCTATGTGCACGTGGCCGATCCCGCGTCGGCGATTTCGGACGAAGCGGACGCCGAAGGGCGCGCCCGGGGAGCGACGTTTTATTTACCCGAAGGCGTTGTGCGCATGCTCCCCGAAGAATTCCTTTCGCGCTTTTCGCTCGGCCTTGCCGAAACATCGCCGGCGCTCACGTTTAAACTTACCCTTGATCCGGCGCATCCGGCCTTTATCGAAGCGACGGAGATTTTTCCCTCGACGGTAAAGGTAAAGCGCCTGAGTTACGAGGAAGCGGACGCGAAAAGCGGCGATCCCATGCTTGCCGCGCTTTTCGCGCTGGGCAAAAAAAATTTCGAGCGCCGCCTCGCCGCCGGCGCGGTGCATATTGAAATGCCCGAAACACATATTACGGCAGACCTTGACCGCCATACGATTTCGATAGAGCCGATTCACTGCCAGCAGTCGGCGGACATGGTTCGCGAGTGCATGCTCCTCGCCGGCGAAGGGGCCGCGAAATGGGCCGGAAAGCGGCAGATACCCTTTCCCTACGTCACCCAGGAAGCGGGGGATCTGCCCGCCAGACCCCTGGAGGGGCTTGCGGGCAGTTACCAGCTGCGGCGCTGTATGCGGCCGCGGCGGGTGTCGGCAAAGAGCGGCTATCACTGGGGGCTGGGTCTTGACGCCTATACCCAGGTAACCAGCCCGCTCCGCCGCTACACGGATCTCCTTGCCCATTTGCAGCTTCGCGCCTGTCTTGACGCGGAGCGTGACGGCGCTCCGAAACTCCTCGATGAGGATGAACTGCTGCTCCGTCTCGCCGCCGCCGACGCCGCCGCCCAGCGGGTTGTCGGGGCCGAGCGCGCTTCAAAAGCCCACTGGACGGCGGTGTATCTGGATCAGATGCTGCATACAAAAGAAAAAGAGCGGCTCAATCAGCCGGTTTGGGAAGCGGTGGTATGTGAAAAGGGAAAAAATTCCGTGACGGCGATCATCCCCGATCTGGCTTTGGAAACAAAAATCGGCGGCGTCAACGCCGAACCCGGGGACACGATCAAACTGCGCCTTGCTTCCGTTAAAATTCCCGAAGCCGAAGCGGTGTTTTCCAGGCTTTAAAACATGCGGCGCGCGGCTATTCAAAGCGGTAACGGAAACCCGCCATGGCCTGGAAAAACAGCGAGCGGCCGCCGCGTTCAAGGGGAGCTTTCCCCCAAAAATAAACGGGCGATTCCAGCCCCAGTAGAATCGTCAAGAGGGGCTTGACGGTGATCGATGCGTCGAAACCAAGAAAAACGGCGCGCACTTCGTCGTATGAAGCGGCGGACGCCGCTTCGTAGCTGCGCCTCAGGGTCTGGTAACCGATGTCAATCGCCACGATATAATTATTGCTCTTGGAATGAATTTCCCCCCGGTACTGAAAGCGCCACAGGGAGTCTTCGGTGTAGAGGTATCCGGTTTCCTGTATGCTGAATTTTTTGGTGGCAAGGCTGATTATATTAACCAGATGGGGAAGCCAAAAACCAACGGCAATCTCGCTTGACAGGGTTGAGTAGTCGCCTTCGCCGTCAACTCCCTGAAGGGTGGCGCCCGCGTCAATACGGCCAAAGATAATGCCCGGAAAGACAATTTCAAGACTCGTGGAAATACCGGGCTTAAAATAATCGGAAGAATTAAAAATGCCGAAAAAAGGTCCGATGGCAAACGAAAAATTCTCGACGCCGATTTCCAGTTCCCCGCCCAGCGAATTGCGCAAAACAGGGTCCCGTTCCAGCGCCGTGGTAAACCTGAAAAGATCGGAAAGGGTATCCGTCAGTTCGATCTTTCCCGAAGCCGCGTAGTTTCCGTCAAATTCCCCGCCGCCGATTTCGTGTTTGTCTTTGGGGTCAAAGGCAAAATTGCCAAAGCCGCCCGTCACGGTAAGATCCAGGGCAAAGAGAGCGGTCCCCCAAAAAACAAGCCCTGCCAAAAAAACTGTTTTCCGCATCAAAAGCTGGTCCGTATGCCGATGTAGCCTTCGGCCAAAGTTGATTCACCCGAAGTAAAGTAGCGGGGATTTACCCGGACCTTGAAGTCCCAGAGCAGTCCTGAACTTACCACGCTCAGGAAGGGAGAAAGCCAGATTTTGACCTCTTCGCTTTCCTGTATGCTCAGTTCCACCGTCCCCTCAATTCCGCCCTGCACCGCTTTGGCGGCCAGATCGCCAAAGAAAAGCTTCGCGTTGATGTCGGCCAGCCCGTGTTCGCGTTCGCCGTTTTCATCAACAATCATCTGGTTATTATAATACGAAGGCCGGTAAAAGAAAGTCAGCGTCAGCCCCGCAACGCCAAAGCGGAAACGCGGTTCCAGGAGGAAGTAACAGTTGTCGATCCCGAATTCCTCGCCCGTCCGCCAATAGGGAATTCCCGCCTGCAGGAGGAGGTCGGTACCCACGCCTGAACTAAAGTAGGCAAGGACGCCTCCCCTGAACACCGGTTTTTTTTCTTTCGTCACCCTGTCGTTAATATAGGTGCTTCCCGCAAAGGCTTCGAGCTTAATGCGTTCGGAATTAACGAGGAGGCTCAGGTCGCCCGAATAATGGCCGTGTTTGTACGCGCCGGTATCGGCATCCTTGAAGGAAAGGTCCTGATAAACATAGAGGGAAGTGATGATCCGGTCGGAGGGCGCATAAGCGATTTTGCCGCCCGTACCGGCGATCGTGTGAATGGCGCCGTTAAAACGGATTCCAGGGTCGTTCTCCGGCGGTACGGACGGCGGCGGCGCCTGGGGATCAAGCACCCGCAGGCCGTCCGCGTAATAAAAGAAACCGCGCAGATCGGTTCCTATCGGTACGGCGCCAAATTTCAGGGCAAAATCATCACCCGAGGCAAGGGCGTCGTACTTGCCGATAAAAAAGCTGAAATCGAGCGGCTTGCCAAAAAGCTCGCGGGCGGAGGCTTCCAGCATCCTGAAGGACAGGACCGCCTGGTTGTTGGAACGGTCGTTTACCTCGTCCACAAGGGCATTGTACTCCGTGGCGCCAGGCGAGGCGGCATGCCGGAGATTGAGCCGGCCGTAGGAGATGGCCCTTTCCATATTGGGAACTTCCAGACCCAGGCCCAGAGTGATTCCGTACTTGTACCCGCCGTTAACCGCCAGTTCCGCCTCGGCGGCGGAAGAAATGACCAGCTCGTCATTGACCATCGAGCCGCGGCTGAACCACTCAAGTCTCGGAATGGTGATATCGGCCCCAAAGAGGGACGCGAGGGCAAAAAGGACAAAAAACGTCCCAAAAAGCGTTTTCTTCATCAAAATACCGCCTTGAGTTCTATATTACGATTATCGGACAAAAACAGCCGTTCCCTCAGCGGCTAATTCAGATTAGTGACTTGACGTTTACCCATGAATGAATGATTATTAACTATATGAGTGATTATCTCGATCCCAATAACGAAGAATTGCTTAAGGATTTCTTTAGCGAAGCCCAGATGCAGGTAGAAACCCTGGAACAGAACGTTCTGGTGCTGGAGAACGAGGGAGACAACAAGGACGCGGTAGACGAGATCTTCCGGGCGGCCCATACCCTCAAGGGGGGCTCCGCCACCGTCGAAATGATGGAGTTGTCCCATTTTACCCACATGGTGGAAGATGTCCTCGACGCGATACGTTCGGATCAGCTGGCTGTCAACGAGGATGTCGTGGATACCCTGCTGGCGGCCATCGACATCATCAAGGCCATGCTGGAACAGCGGATGAACGGAGCGGTATACCAGGAAGACACTTCGCAGATGGAAGGCCGCCTTGAGGCGATGATTCCCGAGGCCGCGCAGGGAAAGAAGGCAAAAGCGAAACCGGCCCCCGCCGCGCCCGCGCCCGCGCCGGTTCCGGTTCAGGCGCCGCCGGCCGCGCCCTCGGATCTCTCCGAAACCGAAATCCAGGAACTCAGGGAAACGGTAAGTAACGGCGCGCCGATCTACCGCGTCACGGTTCAGTTTGATGAAAATTCCCTTATGAACACGGTAGGGGGAATACAGTGCTACGCCGCCCTCAAGGGGGTGGGTTCGATACTCAAAACAAACCCCGAGTTTGAACGACTCTACGAGGATACCTTCTTTCCCACGGTTGACTATTATATCGCCGCGTCAAAGACGTCCGCCGAACTGGAAAGGTATGTGACCATTCCCGACGTTACCCTGTCGTGTACGGCAAAAACCCTCGACGAACTGGCGGCTCAGACGCCG
>JAITBL010000243.1 GCA_031283575.1 Treponema sp.
AAGCCCAGGAAAGGAACTAATGGAAACGAAACAGGCTGCGGCAAAAAAAACGGCTCACCCGAAAGCGGCGGAAAAAACGTCCGGCGCGGTAAAAAAAGCGCCCAAAAGGGCGGCGAAAAAAAGCCGGACGCAAAAGATACTCGTGATCGTGGAATCTCCGGCCAAGGCGGCTACCATCGAAAAATATCTGGGCAAGGACTACAGCGTCAAAGCTTCCATGGGCCACCTTATCGATCTGCCCAAATCGCGGATCGCGATCGACGTGGAACGGAACTTTGAGCCTGAATATATTACCGTGCGGGGCCGCGCCAAATTACTCAAGGAAATACAGGGCGAGGCAAAAAAATCGGAAGAAGTGCTTCTCGCAAGTGACAACGACCGCGAGGGCGAGGCGATTGCCTGGCATTTACGCAGGGTGATCAGCGTCAAAAATCAGAACCTTCCCATCAAACGCATCGCGTTTAACGAAATTACTCCCCAGGCAATCAGGGACGCCGTCAGTAATCCTTCGGTGATTGACGA
Source organism: Treponema sp. (assembly GCA_031283575.1). GTDB lineage: Bacteria > Spirochaetota > Spirochaetia > Treponematales > Breznakiellaceae > JAIRYT01. Next base: position 523 of record JAITBL010000243.1, read on the forward strand.
ATACAAGGTCAACGCCCAAAAAGCGCGGCGGGTTTTGGATCGTCTGGTCGGCTATAACCTTTCGCCCCTGCTCTGGAAAAAAGTCAAGAACGGCCTTTCAGCGGGACGCGTCCAGTCGGTAGCGCTGCGCCTTATCTGTGAGCGGGAAAAGGAAGTTGAATCGTTTATTCCCGAAGAATACTGGAGCGTCGAGGCCGACTTTAAAACGGCCAAGGGTCATTTCAGGGCCCAGCTGGTTTCCTGGCGGGGAAAAAAGCCGGAGATCAAAAGTGAAGAAGAAGTCGAAGAACTCATAGCGGCGATGAAGGACAGCGTCTGCGTTGTTTCCGACATCAGGGAAACGGAAAAGACGGTAAGGCCGCGCCCTCCCTTTACGACGAGCCAGCTCCAGCAGACGGCGGCCAACCGGCTCGGCTTTACCAGCAAAAAAACCATGCAGGTGGCGCAGCAGTTGTACGAAGGAGTCGACATCGGCCAGGGCCGCGTCGGCCTGATCAGTTACATGCGTACCGACTCGGTGCGTATATCACAGCTTGCCCTGGGCGAGGTGCGGGACTGGATCGGCAAAAATTATCCCGGCGATCTGCCGGACGAGGCGGTCGAATATGCCGTGGGTAAAAAAGCCCAGGACGCCCATGAGGCGATCAGGCCCACTTATGTAACGTATACGCCGGACAATATCAAAGACAGCCTTACGCGGGATCAGATACGGCTTTACACGATTATCTGGGAACGCTTTGTCGCCTGCCAGATGAAGGCCGCCAAAACCAAAACGATCAGCGTTGAAATTACCGCCGCGGCCAAAGGCGGCGAGGGCGTCTTCCGCGTCGCGGGAACCAGAGTGATCGAGAAGGGTTTTTATCAGGTACTGAAACTGCTTGCCACGAGGGACGAAAAGGGAAGCGCCGTACCCCAGGTAAAAACCGGCGATAAACTCAGCGTGGAAAAGTTTCACCCCGAGCAGCACTTTACCCAGGGGCCGGCGCGCTATACCGACGCTTCTATCGTCAAAACGCTGGAAGAGCTGGGTATAGGCAGGCCCTCGACCTATGCCCCGACCATTTCGGTGCTGCTGGACCGTTACTATGTAACGCGTTCGAATAAACAGCTCGTGCCGACGCTGCTGGGCCGGATGATCAGCGATATGCTGGGCGAATACTTTCCCCATGTGATCGATCCCGCTTTTACCGCCGCGATGGAAAACAAGCTGGACGAAGTGGAAGAAAACAATATCCTCTGGCCCGACATGATCCGCGAATTTTGGGAACCCTTTAAGGAACGGGTCGACGAAGTGGGAAAGACGCTGGAATCCTGCAAGGGAACCCTGGATGAACCCACCGATTATGTGTGTGAAAAGTGCGGCAAACCCCTCGTAAAGAAACTGGGCCGTTACGGTTACTTTCTTGCCTGTTCGGGTTTTCCCGACTGTAAAACAACCCGATCGATTCCGCTGGCGAAGTGTCCGCGCTGCGGCGGCGATGTGGTTGCCCGTAAAACCAGGGGACGGGGAAAAGAATTTTACGGCTGCGCAAATTATCCCGAGTGTGATTTTATCAGCCATTACAAGCCGCTGGTCAACCAGAGTTGTCCCAAATGCGGGTGGTTTTTGGTGGAAAAATACGACAAGAAAAACGGAACGCATAAAGTTTGCATCAACCCCGGCTGTGATTACCTCCACGAGGAAGAGGCGCCGGATATTACGACGGAAGGGGCGGAAAGCTGATGTATCGTTCTGCTCCACACAAAGAGAAAGCGGAGGCCGTGAAACGGCCGAAGCGTTCGCCACACAAAGAGAAAGCGGAGGCCGTGAAACGGCCGACGCGTTTAATCGAACGCTATCTTTCATACCTCAGGAATGTCCGCCGCGTGTCGGAGCGTACCCTGGCGGCGTACGGAAAAGATCTTGCCCGTTTTTCCGTGTACTGCGAAAACACCGGCGCCGATCCCGCGTTCGCCTCCGCGCGGGCAGTGGAGCATTTTATCGCCGACCTCGGTTCCGAAGGAATCGCTTCGGTCAGCGTGAACCGCGCCCTCTCGTCGCTGCGCGGTTTTTACCGCCATCTGATCCGTTCGGGGGAACGCGGGGACGATCCTTCCGCCGGTATACGCAATCTTAAAACGCCAAGGGCCCTGCCGGCCTTCCTCTGGGAAGGAGAAATGGCGGTTTTCGCGGAACTGCCCGAAAAGGAAGGGATACTCTGGCCGCTGCGGGACAAGGCCCTGATCCTCGTTATGTATTCCGGCGGCCTGCGTATTTCGGAGCTCGTGTCGCTTTCCATGGAAAACCTCGACTCCAATTTTCAGGGCGGCCGCGTCATCGGCAAGGGCGACAGGGAACGTTTTGTCTTTTTTTCCGACGAAGCGGCCCGGGCGCTGCGGGAATATGTTCCTTCGCGCGAAGAGCGTATCCGCGCGGAAAAACCGACCGGCAAAGTTTTTATCAGCCGCCGCGGCGCGCCGATTTCAATCCCCGGGGTGCGGTGGATCATCAGCCGTTACGGCGACCGTTCCGGATTGGGAAAGCACATTCATCCCCATGCCCTGCGCCACAGCTTCGCGACCCATCTGGTCAATTCCGGCTGCGACGTACGCCTTGTCCAGGAGCTTCTGGGCCACGCCTCCATTTCGACGACGCAGCGTTACACTCATGTCGATATGGAAAAACTCAAACAGGTGTATATGAGCGCCCATCCCCACGCGGAGCTTGCTTCCGCGGCGGCGCATTTAACCAAAGGAAGGACATCGTGAAAAAACCGCTCATCCGATCCACCACGGTACTTGCCGTGCGCAAAGACGGCAAGGTCGCCATGGCCGGCGACGGTCAGGTAACCATGGGAGAAACGGTGATGAAGAACAACGCCCGCAAGGTGCGCCGCCTCTGGGACGGCAAGGTGCTCTGTGGTTTTGCCGGCGCCACCGCCGACGCCTTTACCCTGTTCGATCGCTTTGAAAGCAAACTCAAGGAATACTCAGGCGATCTGGCCCGTTCGGCGGTGGAACTTGCCAAAGACTGGCGCACCGATCGCGCGCTCCGCCGTCTTGAAGCCCTGCTGCTTACCGCGGATCTTTCCAAAACCCTGTTGATCTCCGGCACCGGCGACGTCATCGAGCCGGCGGGCGACGCCCTCGCCATAGGCTCGGGCGGAAACTATGCCTATGCCGCCGCCCTGGCGTATCTTGACGCTTCACCGCTTGCGGCGGCGGAGATCGCGAAACGCAGTCTTGAAATAGCGGGTAACATCTGTATTTATACGAACAGCCAAATAACACTGGAGGAGTTGCAACCTTAATGGAAACCAGGATAACGGCGGCGCGGGATACGCCGCAAAAAAGCCTTGACCGGCTGACCCCAAAAGAAATTGTTTCCGAACTGGACAAGTACATTGTCGGCCAGAAGAAGGCGAAGCGGGCGGTGGCGGTGGCGTTGCGTAACCGTATCCGCCGTCTTAAACTTGACTCCGAACTGCGGGAAGACGTCGCGCCCAAAAATATTCTGATGATAGGCCCCACCGGCGTGGGTAAAACGGAAATCGCCCGCCGTCTCGCGCGGCTTGCCAATTCGCCCTTTATCAAGGTGGAAGCGACCAAATATACCGAAGTCGGCTATGTCGGCCGCGATGTCGAGTCGATGATCCGCGATCTTATGGCCGCCGGCGTCGCCATGGTAAAACAGGAAATGCAGGAACTGGTTACCGTTCAGGCGCGGGAACGGGCCGAAGAGGCCCTGCTCGATCTCCTTGTGCCGGCGCCCAGAAGGACCAGGGAAAAACCAAAGTCCCCGCCGGTGATCAGGCCCATGGGAACTTTCTCTTTTAACAATGACGGCGGACAGGGGATACTGGGAACGGCCATACAGGTGGGAATTCCCCTGACGCGCGAACAGGCGGACGGCGCAGAAAAACAGGCGCGCATGGACGACGGTCCCGCGGAACAGGCCCTCCCCGATGACGCGGAAAAAACCCAGGGCGACCGGAAAGCCGAAAAGGCCGCCCGCGATCATACCCGTGAAAAATTCCGCCAGTGGCTAAAGGAAGGAAAACTTGAGGAAAAAACGGTCGAACTGACCGTTAACCAGAATCCCCAGTTTCCCTCAATGGAAATTATGGGCGGGGGCTTTGAGGAGCTGGAGTCAAGCCTTTCGGGGATTGCCGGTTTCTTTGGCGGCAACAAAAAGAAAAAAGTCGTTACCGTTTCCCGCGCGCGGGAAATTCTTGCCGCCGAAGAAGCGGAAAAACTGATCGACCGCGACCGCGTCAGCGACGAAGCCCGCCGCCGCGTGGAAGAAACGGGCATTGTCTTTATCGACGAAATCGACAAGATCGCCGTTCGGGGCGACAGGGGCGGCGGGCCCGATGTTTCCCGCGAGGGCGTCCAGCGGGACATTCTTCCCATTGTGGAAGGAGCCGTGGTGAACACCAAGTGGGGGCAGGTTGACACCGGCCACATTCTCTTTATCGCCGCCGGCGCCTTTAATGTCAGCAAACCCTCGGACCTGATACCGGAACTACAGGGCCGCTTTCCCCTGAGGGTGGAACTTGATTCACTGGGAAAGGACGACTTTCTTCGTATTCTTACCGAACCGAAGAACGCCCTGACCCGCCAGTATACGGGCCTGTTGGGCACCGAAGAGGTTGTGCTGGAGTTTACCCCCGAGGCGATTGACCGCCTTGCCGCCCTTGCCGCCGAGGTCAACGCGCGGCTCGAAAATATCGGGGCCCGCAGGCTTCACACGATTATGGAAACCCTGCTGGAGGAACTTTCGTTTGAGGCGCCCGACATCGCCCCCGCGTCGGTTAAGGTAACCGTTGACTATGTGAACGAAAAACTTGCGGATCTGGCCCTCGATCAGGATCTGGGCCGCTACATCCTGTAGGAATCAAGCGGACAGGACTTAACCGTGAAGGCTTTTTTGCCGATGTTGACAGAGAGGAATTGTGTATGAGTAACTTTGCGAGAACTTTGGACATGCTTCACCGCGCCATGGACACTTCGGTGCTCAGGAGCGAGGTCTACGCGGACAACTTTGCCAACAGGGATGTGCCCAACTGGAAGCGCAGCGAGGTAAACTTTGAGTCACAGCTCAAAAAAGCGCTGCTCTCCGAAAATTACCGGCCCGATTTTGAGTTGTCCCGCAGGGACGCGCGGCACCTGTCCAACTGGACCAAAATGGACTACCGCGCGGTGGAACCCCGAAGGGTACTCGATTATCTTTCGTCCTACAACAACAACGGCAACAATGTTGACCCCGAGGAAGAATTTAACAGGATACTCAAGAACCAGCTGCAGTATACCCTGTACGCCCAGGCCGCGGCCTTTGAGTACGGGCAGGTAAGTCTGGTTCTGCGCGCGTAACAAGGAATAACGATGGGATTGTTTACTTCGATTAACATAGCGTCCTCGGGAATGAGCGCCCAGCGCCTGCGTTCCGACGTGATTGCCGACAACCTGGCCAACGCCACCACGACGCGGACGAACGAGGGCGGGCCCTTTCGCAGAACCCGCGTAATTATGCGGCCCCGCGTACAGGAGCCCTACTGGCGTTCGCCCTTTCTTCCCCGGATGCTGGATAACGGTCCGGGCAAGGGAGTACGGGTCACAGGTCTGGAGAAGGATCAAAGTCCCCTCCGCAGGGTTTACGATCCCAATCATCCCGACCGTATTCTGGAAGGGCCCGACAAGGATTATGTGTATATGCCCAATGTGGATGTGGTTACCGAAATGGTCGACATGATCGAGGCCGCGAGGGCCTACGAGGCGAACGCCCAGATTGTCGAAGGGTATAAGTCAATGTTTCAAAAAGCGCTCGAGATAGGCGGGAGGTAATATATGACGCTGAGTTCCCAATATTTTAGTCCGGTAAACATGCCCCAGGTTCCTTCGTCGCTGCCCGATTTTCGCCCGCGGCTCCTGAACGCCGAACTCTACAACGGTTCGGGCGGGGGGCTCGCGAAGCTTGGCGGCGTACTGGGCGCCGAGGGAGTCATGAGGGACGGCCTCTTTGACGAGACCATGCTCAAGGCCCTGGACAAGGTGAGCGATTACCAGCTCCAGGCCGAATACATCCAGCAAAAGGCCATTACCGATCCGGATTCGGTGGATGTCCACGAAATTACCGACGCCCAGGCAATGGCGGCGATGAGTTTGAATATAACCAGAACCGTACTGAACCGCATTGTTCAGGCGTGGAAGGATATTATTAATACGAGGTAAGTTTCCAGAAACGGGAGGGGGATATGGACTTTATCAGAAAATTACTCGAACAGATCAAAAACCTTTGGGGAAAATGGTCCCTGATTCAGCGGCTCGTGCTCGCGGGCATTGCCGCGGCGCTGATCATCGGCGTTGTGTCGCTGGTTTCGGTGTCGTCGTCGCCCAGCATGGTGCCGGTGATCGACGCGCCCATTACCGACGAGGAAGCCCGCGACCGCATCATTACGCGGATCAACGAGGAGGGCTACAAAACCACCGTCACCGCCAACGGTATCGTCATGGTACACGATTCCGCTACGGCAAAAAAAATGCGCGGCATACTGATACGCGAGGATCTCATCCCCGGCGGCATCGATCCCTGGGCGATCTTTGACAGAGACCGCTGGACAATCACCGATTTTGAGCGAAACGTCAACTTTCAGCGCGCGCAAAAAGAAATGGTGCGCGAGCATATCAAGGCCCTGGAAGGCGTTGACGACGCCAATGTTACCATCGTAATTCCCCGCGACGAGCTGTTTCTTTCGGACCAAAATCCCGCCACGGCCGGCGTGATCATCACGCCGACTCCGGGAAGCGATATAACCGAAAACCGCAAAAAGATCGAAGGTATCCAGAAAATACTCAAGTACGCCGTGGAAGGCCTTAAAGACGAAAATATTGTGATTACCGATCATAACGGCCTCATCCTCAACGATTTTGCCGGAATGGCCGATTGGGACGAACAGTCGCTGGTTGAACGGCAGCAAAAAAACATACTCCAGATGGAAGCGAAGTACCGCGCCATCGTATTAAAGTCATTGCAGTCAACCTATACCGAAGACCGTGTGCGGGATCTTAACATCAAGATCGACATGGATATGTCGAAAAAATCGATCAGCCGCACCGAATACCTTCCCACGACGATAAAGCCCCGCACGCCGGGCCTTCCCTACGACGATTCGCAGGTTGTCGAGTCGATTACCCTGTCGCAGGAAACGGCAAAATCAACCTTTGAGGGAACCGGTTTTAATCCCGAAGGGCCCGCCGGTACGGAAGCAAACGTCATGCCGGCGATGAAGGACATGTCCAACATACAGGGCAGGGTAACCCAGGATGTTGTAAAGACCAATGAGCTTGTCAGTAACGAGGTTACCGAAGAGGAGCGCAAGCCCCGAATCGACCGCGTTACCGTTTCGGTGAATGTCGACGGAACCTGGGAACGGAAATTCGACGAAAAGAAAAAGCCGGTAATTCTTCCCAACGGTTCCCTGGAACGCGAATATACGCCGGTTGATCCGGCGGACCTGAAAAACACCCAGCTTCTCGTGCAAAACGCTATCGGTTACGACGCGGCGCGGGGAGACGCGGTAACCGTACAGAACATACGTTTTGACCGTACCCGGCAGTTTTCCGAAGAAGACGCCGCCTACTTCAGGCAGCAGAATATACAGCGTACGATTATGGTATTCCTCGTCGGCGTTGCGATACTGCTGCTCGCCTTTGTGATCTTCCGTCTGGTGTCCAAGGCCGTTGAGCGGCAGCGCCTTGCCGCCGAAGAAGCCCTGGCCCGTGAACGGCAGGCGGCGCGGGAACAGGCCCTTATCGACGCCGAGGCGGAAGGGGTGGAAGTTTCCATGTCCGTGGAAGAACGGAAGCGCATGGAACTGCAGGAAAATGTGATAAGCCTTGCCAAGGATCATCCCGAAGACGCGGCCCAGCTTATCAGAACATGGTTACTGGAGGATTAACATGGCGCAGGCAGTTACGACAGGTTCATCTTCTTCCAAGAAGAAAGGAAACAAGGAATTTTCGGGCAGGCAAAAAGCGGCGATTTTCCTTGTATCGATAGGATCGGAAATTTCGGCGGAAATTTTCAAGTACCTCCGCGAAGACGAAATCGAAACGCTCACGTTCGAGATTGCCCGTCTTGAAACGATAGAGCCGGAGCAGAAAGACGCCATCCTTATGGAGTTCCAGGAACTCATGATGGCGAACCAGTTTATCACGACGGGCGGCATCGACTATGCCCGGGAACTGCTGGAAAAATCACTGGGCAGCCAAAAGGCCATCGACATCATCAACCGGCTTACTTCGAGCCTCCAGGTGCGGCCTTTCGATTTTATACGCCGTACCGATCCGGCCCACCTTCTGAACTTTATCCAGCAGGAACATCCCCAGACCATAGCCCTGATTCTCGCCTATCTTGAGCCGAACAAGGCGTCGATTATTTTGCAGAATCTGCCCCATGAGGTGCAGAGCGATGTTGCCCGCCGTATCGCCACGATGGACCGGACCAGCCCCGAAGTGCTCCGCGAGGTGGAACGGGTGCTGGAGAAAAAACTTTCGACCCTGTCCAGCGAAGACTATACCGCGGCCGGCGGCGTGGAAAGCATTGTCGAAATCCTCAACCTTGTCGACCGCTCTTCTGAAAAGCAGATCATCGAGGCGCTGGAAGATGAAGACCCCGAACTGGCGGAAGAAATCAAAAAGCGCATGTTCGTGTTCGAAGACATTGTCATGCTCGACGACCGCGCCATACAAAAGGTTATGCGCGAAGTGGATTCGCAGGAACTGGCAAAGGCGTTAAAGAGTGTTGATACGGAAGTCCAGGACAAGATCTTCCGCAACATGAGCAAGCGCGCCGCCAGCATGTTAAAGGAAGATATGGAATACATGGGTCCAATCCGCCTGAAGGATGTCGAGGAAGCGCAGCAGAAGATTGTCTCGATCATCCGCCATCTTGAGGACACCGGTGAAATCGTCGTTGCCCGCAGCGGCGAAGACGAACTCGTCGTATAACGGGAGCGGAATATGGCAAAAGCTGTTTTCAGGCCGGGCGAAGTTACGCGCCTTGATTCAAGCGTGGTTCTTGAGCCGCCCCACGCTTTTCCCGGTATGGCGCATCTGGCGCCCTCCGAGGACGAGCTTGAGGAAATCGAGGAAGTACACGAAGAGTACACGGGACCGACCGTTGACGATCTTCGCCGCGAGGCCGATGACTTTAAGGCCCGGTGGGAGCAGGAAAAAGAGGCGATGATCCGTTCGGCCAAAGTCGAGGCGGACGGCATTATCAAGGACGCCGAACAGGCGGCGTTCAGCGAGGTAAAACGCAAAACCGATCAGGCCCAGTCGCTGAAGCGCCAGGCCGAAGACGAAGCGGAAAAATTTATCGCCGAAGCCAAAACCAAAGCGGCGCAGATAGAGGCGGATTCCAGGGCGGCCTTTGAAAACGAGCGCAGGGCCGCCGAAGAGGAGGGCCGCGCGGCGGGACACGAGGCCGGTTTTAACGAGGGCCGCGAAGAGGTCAAGCGCCTTGTGGAGCGCATCCAGACCGTGCTGGAACGCGCCCAGGACAAACGGGCGGAAATTCTTGCCGAAACCGAACAGCAGATTATCGATCTGGTTCTGCTGATTTCCCGCAAGGTGATCAAGGTAATTTCGGAAAACCAGCGCAACGTGGTAATTTCCACTGTGGTCGAGGCGCTGCGCAAGGTAAAGGGAAGGGGCAACATCATCATCAGGGTGAATATGCTCGACATCAAGCTTACCACCGAACACAAGAAAAAGTTTATCGATTTGGTGGAAGGCGCCAAGTCGCTTCAGATTATCGAAGACACCACCGTCGATCCGGGCGGCTGCGTTATCGAAACGGACTTTGGTGAAATTGACGCGCGGATTTCGAGCCAGCTTGCCGAACTCGAACAGAAGATACTTGAGATGAAGCCGATCAAGAGCCGCGCGAAAACCGCCGCGGCCGGAGAGAGGGTGTAGCATGTCGGGACTTGCGGGCATTATCGACAAGTACCTGGAAACCGCCGAAGAGATCGATCCCATAAAGTGTGTGGGCCACATCGTCAAAGTCCAGGGTCTCCTTATCGAAAGCAGGGGTCCCCAGGCAATCATCGGTGAATTGTGCCGTATCGAGATTCCCAGGGGCGACGGTATCGTACAGGCCGAAGTGGTGGGCCTGCGCGAAGAAATCGTACAGCTTATGGCCTACGGCGACACTTCGGGGATAGAAGTGGGAAACCGCGTGATCGCTTCGGGCCGCCGCCTGGAAGTAGCCGTCTCCAAAAAACTTTTGGGCCGCGTTCTTGACTACGCGGGGCGGCCCATGGACAACAGGGGCGATATAGCCTCGCGGGTGCATTATCCGGCCCTGAGCGCGCCTCCCGATCCCCTTACCAGAAAACGCATCTCCCAGCGCATTGTTACCGGCGTCCGTTCCATCGACGGCCTTCTGGCCGTGGGGCGCGGACAACGGCTCGGCATTTTCGCCGGTTCCGGCGTTGGAAAGAGCACCCTTCTGGGAATGATTGCGCGAAACACCAACGCCGACGTCAACGTGGTCGCCCTGATCGGCGAGCGCGGCCGCGAGGTCAATGATTTTATCGCCCGCGATCTGGGGCCCGAAGGCCTTGCCCGATCGGTGCTGATCGTTTCGCCCATGGATTCTTCGCCGCTGGCGCGCCTGCGGGGCGCCTATACCGCCACCGCCGTCGCCGAGTACTTTCGGGATCAGGGCATGGACGTTATGCTTCTCTTTGATTCGGTAACCCGTTTTGCCCGCGCCCTGCGTGAAATAGGCCTTGCGACGGGGGAACCTCCGGCAACGCGGGGCTACACCCCGAGCATGTTTGACACCATGCCCAAACTTCTCGAGCGATCCGGCTCGAACGACAAGGGAACGATTACCGGCTTCTACACGATTCTGGTTGACGGGGATGATCTTGACGAACCGGTTTCGGATACGGTCCGCGGAATACTTGACGGCCATATCGTGCTGTCCCGGCGTCTGGCCGAGGCGGGCCATTATCCCGCGGTCGACGTACTGGGAAGCATTTCGCGGCTTTCCCCCCAGGTGTCGGGGCCGGTAACGCAAAAAGCGGCTTCCGCCGTTCGCCGCCTTATGGCGGTGTACGGTGAATCCGAGGATCTGATCAATGTCGGCGCCTATCACAGGGGAACCAATCCCGCCATCGACGAAGCCATTGACAAGAAAGAAGCCATCGACTCTTTTCTTGTTCAGGCGGTGGATGAACGTTCGTCCATTGTCGAAACCCTTCAGGTGATGGGCGAAATTTCGGGTATGGAGATTCCGGCGGAGGAAATGCAGTCATACCGGAAAGGCCGCATGATTCTCGAAAAAGACGACTCCTACGAAAGCGCGGGAGGGCTTGCCGACGCGGCGCGGAAAAGCGAGGCGCTTAAGGCGGATTCGGCTGCAGGCGGCGCGGGCCAGACAGACGCAAAACACGGCGCGGCCGGAGTAAACGCGGGCGCGTGAAAGCTTTTCACTTTAAGCTTCAAAAGATACTTAAGCTCAGGCGTTACCGCGAACATGAAACGGAGATAGAGCTGGGCAGGGCGATGGGCGAACTTGCCGCCATCGAGGAGCGCGTCAAAAAAATCGCCCGGGAAAAAGCCGCCGCGGCCGGCGGACGCTTTGGCGCGGGGAAGGGCGCGGGCGAGATCATAACCTTTGACAATTACATCCTTCGCCTGGACCGGAACAAAGGTCTCCTGCTTGAGGCGGCGGCCAAACAGGAACTTGTCGTCGAAAAAGCCCGCGAAATTTATCTGGAAGCTTCGCGCGAACGAAAAATAATCGACAAATTAAAAGAACGGCGCGAAGCGGAATGTCGAAAAAACTCCCTGCGCGAAGAAACCAAAGTACTCGACGATATCAGGCGCGTTAATACTTGAACTCGCTCTCGCCGATGAATTCGCGCAGGATACTGGTGCCGGGCACGTATTGCGGCGGAATGGGGGCAAAGTTTTCGAGAAAAGAAAGAAGCCGCCGCGCTTCGGCATATTCCCTCATGTTGGGTTTTACCGATTTGAGCAGGGGCTCCGCATAGAACTTGAGGACGGCGAGTTCGTAGTCAAGGGCCGAGTTAAACGCGGCGTCGGCGGCGTCCTGAAAGGGAAAAATGTGGCGGCGCTCTCCGGCCTGAACGCTGGCCCACATGGTGATGGTTTTGGCCGCGGTCGTACCCCGGAACTGGTTGTCGCGGACCATGCGCCGCAGCAGCCTGTTGTCGCTGGTGGGAATACGGTTGTGGTCGTCGAGGTTTAGCTGGGTAAGGGCAGAAACATAGAGCTTGAACTTGCGGCTCTTTTCTATCTTGGGCGTGCAGGCGTCATTGAGGCCGTGGATTCCTTCCATGATCAATATGCTTCGCCGTCCCAGTTTAAGGGGACTGCCCCGTACCCTGCGCGTTCCCGTTTTAAAATCAAAAAGAGGGATGTCAACTTCCCTGCCGTCGAGCAGTTCGACAAGCTGCCGGTTAAGGTAGGGAACGTCAAGGGCTTCGAGACATTCCAAATCGGGCTGGCCGTTCCGGTCTTTCGGCGCTTCGTCCGGACTGCGGTAATAGTCGTCAAGGCTCACCGCGATGGGATTCATTCCCATTACCTGGAGCTGGATGGAAAGCCGTTTCGCGCTGGTTGTTTTGCCCGAGCTTGAAGGGCCGGCAATCAGTATCACCCGCACTTCATTTCTCCGCTCATAAATACGATCGGCAAGTTCCGCCAGTTTTTTTGCCTGAAAGGCCTCGGCGATACGGATATAGTCTTTAACCGTTCTGTTCGCGACCAGCCGGTTAAGCTGGCCTACCGCGTGGACGCCGACAATGCGGCCCCATTTTTTGTATTCGCTGTATACGGAAAAGAGGCTGGGGCTGTCTTCGAATTTTTCGATTTCGTTTTTGCCGGTGCCGGGGAAGCGGAGCAAAAAACCGTCCCCGTATTCCATTAATTCAAAACGCGAAAGAAGGCCGGTTCGGGAAACGAGGGGTTCGACATAGAGATCGACAAAATCCCTGCACTGGTTGATTCGTACCTTGGATTCACTGCGCTGTTCAAAGAGCAGCAGGGTATCGATCTGCCGGTGTTTTTCAAAAAGTTCCAGCGCTTCGGTATAGGCAAGATAACCGCAGTTGATGGGGCAGTCCTCTGCGGCAAGCGCTTTCATTTCTTTTTTGAGCGCGGCGATTTCTTCCGGGACGATTTTGTTGCCGTCGGCAAAAGTGTAGTAGTAACTGTGACCCAGGGAATGGCCCACAATCAGCGGCCTGCTGGGAAAGCGTTCCCGCGCGGCAAGGGCAAGCAGAAAGGCCAGCGAGCGGCGGTAGATCATGACGCCGTCGGGACTTGCCAGCGGGACGATCTCCAGCGCGCAGTTTATTTCAAGCCGCGTCGAAAGGGGAACGATTTCGTTATTGACACGTACCGCGGCGATGCCGCCTTCAACGGGGCCGAAGCTTTCCAGAAACGAATCGGCGCTTATGCCGAACGGACAGGTGACGCGGCGGTCTTTATCCCCGGCGAAACTGATTTCGATGGTGTTATGGCTGGTATCGTACATCATGATACTCCGCAGGCGCCTTTAATCGCTTTGATCCAGACTCCCGGCCCCAGATAACGGGAAGCCGGGGGAAGCCGCCGCGCGAGTTCGTCAAACGAGGCGGGAGGCGTGAGCGCTTCCTCTATACGGCGCGGATCGAGTTTAAGGTTTTCTCCGGCCTCCCTGATCGCCTCTTCACGGCAGGGAAGGGCGGCTTTTTTTTCTGAAAGTTCCGCCGCGGAAATCTCTTCATCCGGCGAAAACAATTCCCGCTGCCGCGGACGCCCGCTGTTTTTCGCCGTACGGCGCGGCGCTCCGGTGTTTTCGCCGCGTTCCGGCGCTTTAGGCGGGGCGGGCTGCGCATCCGCCGCCCGCGCGCCGAGAAAGTCGGCGAGTTTTTCGGCGTCCGGCAGGCTTTTTTTGACCGCGGCGATCAGGGCGTCCGGCCTTGCGCCGCTTTCGGAGGAAAGGGCGAAACAGCGGGCGCCGTAGCGGATCGCCATAAGCGGGTCGATTTCTTTAAGCGCGGCAAGCACCTTCGCCGCCAGATTCGCCGACATTTCTTCCAGTCCCTGCCGCAGGGCTTCTTCGGCCTGCTCGGCGAGCAGGGAAAGCGGATGCGGCTCTATGATCAGACGCTGGAAAAGACTGACGACGCTTTCGCGGCAGCCGGTCAATTCCTGAAAGAGTTCTTTTTCGCGGTTTACGCAACGGCCGGCGGCGGCAAGTTCGGAATCAAAACAGCCGCGCCGTATAAGCCAGGCCCTGAACAGCGGCTTGAACACGGCGGGGGGGCTGCCTTCGGGAATCGCCGCCGCCGCGTTTTGACAGAGCGTCTCGTTCCCCGCGTAGAGCGCGGCGATTGCCTGCACCAGCGGCTTCCAGCATTCCAGCGCGGGATTTTTGACGGAGGCGGCCCGCTTCATCAGTTCGGGATTTTCCATGCCGTTCGTCACCGCGTCAAAGGCGTCAAGCAGGTGCCAGGCGGGATCGCCGCGGGGCAGGCTTTCAACTATTTCGTACAGATCGTTCTGGATCATAATTCTCCCAGGCAGTTCTTGATAAGGTTAAGTTTGAGCGTACGCAGTTTTTCGGTCATGGAAACCTTGTAAATGTGGGGATTGAGAAAGCGTTTGTAGCTTTGGTCAAAGCCTTCAAGCCCCGCCCTGCGCCTCGCGCTGATTTCATCAAGCGGGGGGAACGGCTCCGTCAAAGAACCGTTCTCGATACGTTTTTTCAGGAGGGATTCGGGCGCTTCCTCAAGGGTATGATAAAAGCGGCGGTAGTCCGCCTGCGGATGCCAGAACGCGCAGCGCTTTCCCGGTTCCAGGATGTCGTCCCCTTCGCCTTCGTTACCGTTATCGAGGGCGAGTATGTCGGCAAACGCGAGGCCCCCGCTGCGCAGCCGCCACACCTGCTTGACGCCGGGATTGGTGGTTTTTTCGGGATTATCGGAAAATTTTATCGCCGGAACAAGGACGCCGTCCCCGCCGGCTTTCGCGGCAAGTTTGTAGACGCCGGTAAAAGCCGCGTCGCTTCCGCCGGTGACCATTTGGGTTCCCACTCCCCAAAAATCGATGGGCGCTCCGGCTTTTACGAGGGTTTCGACAATGGATTCGTCAAGATCGTTGGATACGGTGATCGTCGCGCGGGAAAAGCCCGCTTCGTCAAGGAACCTGCGCACTTCGACCGAAAGATAGTGCATGTCGCCCGAATCCAGGCGCACGCCGAAATTTTTCCCCCTTGCGGCCAGTTCCTTTCCCACCTTGACGGCGTTGACGACGCCGCTTTTAAGGGTGTCGTAGGTGTCGATAAGGAAAACTGTTTTGTCCGGATACAGTTCGGCATAGGCGCGAAAGGCGTCTTCTTCGCGGGGAAAACTCATTACCCAGGCGTGGGCCATGGTGCCGAGGACCGGAATGCCGTATTCCCTGCCGGCAAGAACATTGCTTGTTCCGGTGGCGCCGCCGATAAAAGCCGCGCGGCTTGCCGAAAGCGCGCCATCGGCGCCCTGCGCGCGGCGAAGGCCGAATTCCATAAGGGGGCCGCCTTCGGCCGCCAGGGAGACGCGGGCCGTTTTGGTGGCGATAAGGCTTTGAAAGTTAAGCGTGTTAAGGATCAGGCCTTCGACAATCTGGCATTCGATAAAGTTTGAGTCAACGCGGATCAAGGGTTCCTGGGGAAAGACGACGCTTCCCTCGTCCATGGCCCAGATGCTGCCGGTAAAGCGAAAATTTTCAAGGTACTCAAGAAAGGCGTCCTCAAAAAAATCAAGCGATTCAAGATACGCCAGATCGTCCTTTGAAAACGAAAAGGCCAGAAGTTTTTGCAGCACGGTTTCCAGGCCGGCGAAAATGGAAAAACCTCCGCCGAACGGCTGGCGGCGAAAAAACATTTCGAACACGGCGCGGGAATTCATCCTGTTTTTCCAGTAACCCTGGGCCATGGTAAGGGAATAAAAATCGGTAAAGAGGGCGGAAACTCCCCCGTCCCCCGTCACGTAAAATCCTTTACGGAAGTAAATATCACCCCGCGGTCTTTCATCACGACAATGGCCCGCTCCTGGGAATCGGGCGGAAAATTAACCGCCGCCGAAGCGTCCAGCACGACTTTGGTCCGGTACCCCAGACGGATGGCGTCGATCGCCGTGTAGAAAACGCAGTAATCGGTGGCAAGGCCGGCTACCAGCACGGTCTCGATGCCGTTCTCCGCAAGATACGCGGGCAGGTCCGTGGGAGTACAGCGGTCGTTTTCGAAAAAGGCCGAATAGGAATCGATGTTCGGGTGAAAGCCCTTGCGGAACACATAGTCGATGTAAAGCGTTTCCAGGCCGTCGTGAAAATCCGCGCCCCGCGTCAACTGTACGCAGTGATCGGGCCAGAGTATCTGCTGCATGGCCGCCGGAATCGGATCGCGCAGCAGGGGAAAATTTTCGTTGAATTTTTGAACGGCCCTGTCGCTTACGGGAAGCAGGATCATGTCGCCGGGATCTTTGCCGTGGCTCGACGCGAACGAAACGTGGCCCAGGGGATGCCAATCCTGGGTTGCGAGAACCGTACCGCCGCCTTCCTTGATGCGGGGGGCGAGAAGGTTAAGCGGTTCAATAATTTTTCCGGCGTCTTTTACGGCCAGTGCGCCTTCGCTCATCACCGTCCCGTCTTTGGCGGTATAGGCGGGACAAAAGTCATTCTGTACGTCCACTTCGATAAGGGCTGTTTTTGAGTAATCCAAGACTTTCTCCGGTTTTGCCTGTTTTTCCCAGTATAACCCATTTTATCCTGTTTGGGGAAGCTGAACAAGACTTGCCGCGTTCCGCAGCTAAGGCTTGCCCATTGTTCTTTGCTGTGCAATACTACCATAATAAAATAACATGCAGGACAGCTACCAGGCGGCCAAAAAGCGCAGGAGCCCGGCTTCGAAACAGCTTCCGGCGGCGGCGCCCCGCTTGCACAACCAAATTCTCCTGGAACGGCCCCGGCTTGACAGGCTTCTTGAAGAAGCTCTGGAAAGCCCGCTGCTTGTCGTCTGTGCCGGCGCGGGCTGCGGTAAAACCCAGGCGCTGTACTCTTTTCTTGAGCGCTCGCCGCGGGATGCCGTCTGGATACCGTTAAACGAACAGGATAATTACACCGACCGCTTTTGGGAAGACTTTACCGCGGCCTTTCAGCGGAACAGCGCTTTCTCCAGCGCCGGCGCGATGATGTTCCCCGGCACCGAACGCCAGTACAGGCGCTTTATCCGGTTTTTTCTTGAAGCCGTCAAAAGCGATAAAAAACCGCTCCTTGTCTTCGATGATTTTCAGGAACTTAAAAACAGGGAAGCGCTGGGTTTTGTTGAGCGCATGATTTCCTCGCTTCCGCCCAATGCGGGCCTGGTTCTGATCTCGCGTTCCAAAATTCCCCTTGCTCTTGATCAGACCAGGCATGTCCTCCTTTCGGAAGAAGACCTTCGTTTTAACCGCGAAGAAATGGATGCCTATTTTGCCCTCGAAAATATTCATGTAACAGGAGAGACCGCGGAACAAATTTATGAAGACAGCGAAGGCTGGGCTTTTGCCCTTCATCTGGCGGCTCTGGCAATAAAGAATTCCCCGTCCGCCCTTGAGTATACGCCCCATGTCATGCGGGCAAATATATTCCGCCTTATTGAAAGCGAAATTATTTTAGTCATCAGTAAAGATCTGCGCAGGCTCCTTATCAGGCTTTCGCTGCTGGAACGCCATCCCGCGCAGATAGTAAGCGAGCTTGGCGGCGCGGAACTTTTGGCGGAACTTTCAAAACTTGACTCCTTTGTGCGCCTTGACTCCTTTTCTGAAAATTACCATTTTCACAATCTTCTTATGGAATACATGCGATCGTTTCAGGGGGAACTGGACGAAGGGGAAAAACGCGGCGTGTATTTGAAGATGGCCCGGTGGCAGGAGCTTCACAACAAAAAGATAGCCGCCATTTTCTATTACGAAAAAGCCGGCGCCTACGAAGCGATCTTTCACGTGGCGCTTTCCGGTTTTTCGTTCATTATGAGCGAGGCGGCCGCCCGCCAGTTTCTGCAAATTCTCGAACGTATCGGCCCCGCCGAATATGAGGAGCACCACCATTTCCATGTGCTGCGCGCGTGGATCAATATCTGCCTTTCCCGTTTTGATGAAGTGGAAACCCTCAGGTCCAATCCCATTCCGGCCCTTAAGGCAATGCCGCCCGATCGCGGGGTAAACTGGACCCTGGCGCTTTGTTATTTCTGCCTGGGCACGGTGGGAAGGCTCCGGTGCAGGGAGACCAAAGATTACAGCTATGTGGACGATTACGAACAATGCGCCCTGTACTGGGCCGGGGCGGACGTCATCCTGGGAAAGCCCCTCTCGATGGCCAGTGTCGGCCCCTATATATGCAGGGTGCTTTCGCCCGAGCGGGGTGAAATCGAAAAATACATAAAAAGCCTTTCGCGCATGCTCGAACTGCTCCAGGATTACATGGGGGGCTACGGCTGCGGCGTGGACGATCTGGCCTGGGGGGAACTTTTTTTCTTTCGCGGCGAACTGAAGGAAGCGGAGCGGCGCCTGAAAAACGCCCTGGAGAAAGCCCGCGAAAAAGATCAGTATGAAGTGGAAACCGTCAGCATTCATTATCTGGTGAGGATTTTTGTCAGCAGGGGAGACCTGACGGCGGTACGCACCTATTCCGAGATGTTTCGCAGGCTCCACCGTGAAGCCGATTATGTGAACCGTTTTACCTATTATGATATCGGCGCAGGGTGGTTTTATACGCTGACAGGCCGGATTGAAAAAATGGCGGACTGGCTCAAAAACGATTTTGAGGCAAGCGACCTCAATTCGCTGATCTTTGGACAGGAACTTATCGTCAAGGCCCGCTACCATTTTGTCATGGGGGAATATCCGGCGGCCATCGCGCTGACGCGCAGCGGAGGAGCGTACGGTCCGGAATCCTGCCTTATGGGAATCATCATCATGAAACTGCTTGAAGCGGCGAGCCGTTTTCGCATGGGGGACCGCGAAGAGGCCTTTGACGTTCTGGAAGAAACCTGGATCATGGCCGCGCCCAACGGTTTTATTATGCCCTACATCGAAATGGGCAAGGAAATGCGATCGCTTGCCGCGGCCTACGCGGAATCGGGACGAAACGCAATCCCGCGCGAAACCGTGGAAAAATTCCGCCTGCTTTCTTCGGCTTATTCAAAGCGCCTTGCCGCCGTGTCCACCGCCTACAGGCCGGCGGAACAAAGAGATCCGCTTGTCGAAGACCTTTCACGGCGGGAACTCAATGTGCTTGTTTCGCTTTCCCAGGGCCTTACCGGCGACGAGATCGCCGTCGACTCGGATCTTTCGGTAAATACGGTAAAAAGCGTTATCAAACACATCTACGAAAAACTCGGCGCCGTCAACCGCGCCGACGCCGTCCGCATCGCCACCGCCCGGGGCCTGCTGGTAAAGTAGCCTGTTGCCGTATTACGGCGGGGCGGGATTGGGCCTGAAAAGGTATCTCCATATAGAACCTGTAATTACAGATAGCTCCGATATTTACGCCCAACCAACTATCCGAAATGCCGACATAGGCGAATATACTGTATCTACCCGAATAATAAAAACACGATAGGTCAAGTGGGTATGACGCAAGCTGTTATAAAAAATGAGTACGACAGGCCCAAAAAGCATCCAACTCGGGGAACGCATAATCTGGCTGGATTAAGATAAAAAGGGGAACAGTATGTCAGACGAGATTCTTGAACAAGAACAGACCGAAGAGACTTTTTACGACCAAAACCAGGAAAATGATGATGACATTGTAATCGAGAAGGGCAGCAAACGGAAAATCGTTTGGCTTCCCCAGGACTTCTCTATCAGGGAATTGCTGATAATGAAAGTCGGAGGTGAACTTGACCTTCGGCCCCACTATCAGCGTAATTTCGTCTTTGACCGCCAAAAGGCAAGCCGGCTCATTGAATCAATCCTTCTGGACGTTCCGATCCCTGTCATTTACTTTGCTGAAGAGTCCGATGGGCGCTATAGCGTTATCGACGGCCAGCAACGCCTTACGTCATTTCTCAGCTTCGTTGAGGAAAAATTCCCTATAGGCCAAACATACACAGATTTCACACTCACCGGGCTACGGATTCTCCCAGAACTGAACAAGAAAAAATTCACCGACCTCGAACCGTCAATGCAACTGAAAATCAAGTCTACGGCATTGCATACGATCATCATCAAAAACGATTCTGACGAAGATGTCAAATTTGAGATTTTTGAGCGCCTCAATACCGGCTCCATGAAGCTCAATGAGGACGAAATCAGAAATTCGGTTTACCGCGGTTCATATATCGACTTGCTTCAAGACCTTTCTGAAAATAAAAAATTGGAAAGCATGATCCGCAAACCGAATTACAAAAATCGTATGATGTACCGTGGAATGGTTCTCCGGTTTCTTGCACTTTCCGAAAAAACCTATATCAACTACCGCCCCAGCATGAAACAGTTCTGCAATAAAGAACTCCGCAGCAACCGGAATCTGATAGACGAAACGGCTAAAGAGTACCGCAACCGGTTTGAAAAATGCGTAGATCTCTGTTATTCGACCTTCGGTGAAAACGCATTTAGAAGGTTCAAGCCTGGTGATTCAACTAATCCTGACGGCAATTGGGTAGCAAGCCGAATAAACATGGCACTTTTCGATATTCAAATGTGTGGATTTGTTAACTATGACCGCAATCAAATCATGGGCCACACTGATGATATACGGGAAACTATGATCGAC
>JAITBL010000032.1 GCA_031283575.1 Treponema sp.
GTCATCGACCTTTCTATTTCCCGCACGCTGAAACACCCGGTGATAAGCCCGTATAAAAGCGATTTGAACAGATCGTAGGCTCTGAAATATCTGACCTTTCGGTCTGCCTCATAGCCGGAAATGGCAGATTCAAAATCGGATCTGCTCAGGTGTCTTAACATATTGCCGAATACTGTGGTATACGCGGACTAAAGTCCGAGGTCATAGCTTGTATTTCCTTCTGGTATATTGATTTAGGGTTATTTCTTTATACCATCTAAAAGATCGAAATACAAGCTTTTCCTTTCTTTATCTACTTAAACCGGACAGCAGTGTGTTGCTTTAAAAACCGTAAGTTTGCTTAAAACGACTCATTTAGAGCAATTGATGCTTTTATTACAGTCGCTTTTGCCAATAGCAAAAGAGTTTTATAATAAAAGCCTTATTAAACCCTTTAACATTATCCTGGCAGCCTCTGACATCTATTATTATGAAAATTTTCACAGCGATATTATGGCGTACATATTGGAAAATAAAAAGAATGTTATGAATTATTTTATTGACTATGTTAATGACTTATCTAATGCCTCGTCTGATTTGCCAAAAATTGAAATCAATAATTATCTCAACACCGAAACGAAGCGAGAGGAAAATAAAATAGACATATTAATCAAAGATTGTCAAGCAAACATTGTATAATAATAGAGAACAAGATAAACAATGCCGGTGATATGAAAAGACAGTTGCCGAAATATTATAATCATATGGTGGTAGAAAGCGGGTATGTAGTAGATAGAATAGTATATTATTCACAGGATGGAATAAAAAAGCCGGACCCATTCACATGGACTGATGAGGATAAACAATTAGAATTGGATAAAATAATTGTGTTGGGCGCTGCCGCAAATGGAACGGGAACTGATTTTAAAAATGCTTTTCTTGTTAAGTGCAAAGACAATACAACGGACGAACAGGAAAAAGCATTTTATTGTCAATACATTGATCTTTTGGAATATTTAGGGAGGAAACAAATGGACTATCAGCTTATGGGAAAATTTTACAAGGAAATGCTTGATAAAGAACAATATAATTCCGCATTGAGCATAAGGGATATGCTCAACGATCTTATGAAATTCAGGGGAGGACGGATATACAATAGTTTCCTAAATAATCATGCGCCCTTTGAGAAGTCGCTTACAAACTCAACTCTTGCCCAGTATGAGTATATAAGAAATATTGCGCCCGATGAACGGATTAAGATTGATATTTGGTCTGAACAAAATCAAACAAAAATACTTTTTTGGATACAAGATGCAAAAACCAAATCGGATTTAATAGGAACTATACTTCAAAAAATCGGCGAAGAGGATAATTTTACAAAAGAAGGGGTAAATTCTTATGTAAAAATATTTAAATTTCCTGAAGAAGACGAAATGCTGGATACCTATTTAAAAAAACTGTTTGCATTGTTGGATAAAAACAAAGACGCAATTACTACATAAAGTGCACATATAAAAAGTCATCGTGTGGCAGGGTGCCAAAACTTCGCATAACAGGCCTGTATATGCTTCGCCGCCAGTAGGCGGCTCGGGCTCCGGTTTTGCTAGGTCATGGCTACGCCATTTCCACGCAAAACCTCCGGTTTGCTTATTCGCCCTGCAAAACCGTCGTATACAACTGGAACGTTAAGCGGCAACGGCGCCCTCTTTACGGTAGGGATGGGCATCACCCTCAAGCTGGATAACGTCACCCTGAAGGGCCATTCCGGCAATATCAGAGCTCTGGTACAGGGTACCCTTAAACTCCGCAACGGATCGGCAATCAAAGACAACAGTAATATTACCAACGCTGTAGCAGGCGTGCCCGACGGTTACGGCGGCGGGGTAGAAGTCTGGGGCGGATCAACCTTGGACCGGGCGATAATCTGTCTTACCCGTAAAATGCGGCAGGCCAGGGCCCTGCATGCCGCAGACTGCGCTTCCTCCTTCGTGTCCTTCGTGGTTAGAAATCATAGACGAAGGGGGAACACAAAGAAGTACTCTCCTTTGCGCGCCGGCAGTTTCTTCCATTCGTGATGGTTCGTGTGGTTAGTGGTTTTTTAAAAGGTGGTGACTGACACCCCTCGCGCGCTCCGTGGTTAAAAACCACGGAGCGTGTGGAGCCCTAGACGCCCAGGCGGTTTCTCCGCATCAGATCCAGCGTCGTTTGTACCGTCGCCGTTTTGTAGGCCGGCAGGGGCAGGATACGTTCGTGAATCGCGTCGAGTATCCAGTCTGTCTGGGGAAAGTATAATTCTTCCAGTTCCGCGGCCGGCGTGATCCAGTTGCGGCTTCCCACTACGGTCACCGGCGCGTCAAGGTAATCAAAGGCAAAGGTCTGGATATTGCTTGAAACAGTATGAAGGAAAGATCCCCGTTCGGCGGCGTCGCTTGCCAGAACAACGCGGCCCGTCTTCTTGACCGACTCGACGATAATTTCATAATTCAGCGGATTTACAAAACGAAGATCGATCACTTCCGCCTCAAGGTTAAAGTCCGCTTTAAGTTTGTCCGCCGTTTCAAGCGCCTTGTAGAGCGTGGCCCCCAGGGTAACGATGGTGATGTCCCTGCCGCTTCGCCGCAGAGCCGGTTCGCCTTCGGGAATTTCGTAATAGTCTTCGGGAACCCCGCCCTTTTCGAAGCGTTCACCCATGTCGTAGAGGAGCTGGCTTTCAAAAAAGATCACGGGATCGGTTCCCCGCAGGGCCAGGTTCAGCATGCCTTTGGCGTCATAGGGGGTGGCGGGAAAATAGGCCTTGAGCCCCGGTATGGCCGCGGACAGGGCCGACCAGTCCTGGCTGTGCTGGGCGCCGTACTTGTTGCCCACCGAGACGCGGACTACGAGGGGCATCTTGAGAATGCCCGCGGACATCGACTGCCACTTGGCGGCCTGATTAAAAAGTTCGTCGCCCGCGCGGCCCATAAAGTCGCAGTACATAAGTTCGACGACCGCGCGGCCGCCGGAAATCGCGTAACCGACGCCCGCGCCGACAATGGCCCCTTCCGAAATGGATGAATTAAAGAGCCGCGGGTAGGGAACCAGTTCGGTAAGGCCGCGGTACACGGCAAAGGCCCCGCCCCAGTCGCGGTTTTCTTCGCCCCAGGCGGCCATGGTCGGGTCGGCGGCATAACGGTACGCCATCGCCTCGAAGAGCGCGTCGCGGTACTGGTAGATTTTGTTTTTGGAAAGGGCCTTGCCTTCGGCGTCAAGGCCGTAGCGGGCTTTTCCGGCAAGGGCCTTGACATGGGCGTTTTCGGCAAGGCTCTGGGAAAGTTCGGGCGCGCGGTCGTCGAGTTTTTCGGCCCTGCCGTTGGAAAACATTACCTGTTCGATAAAAGCGCCGTCAAGCCGCTGTGACACGTTGTCGTCAACGGCAAGTTTTACCACTTCTTTGAGTTTGGTTTTGATCCTGTCGCGCATGGCGTCAAGATCGGCCTGGCCCGCGAGCTTGTTGGTGATCAGGTAATCGCCGTAATCCCTGATCGCGTCGACATCCTGCCACAGTTTAAGTTCTTCCGGCGTACGGTAGCTTGAAGCGTCCGAGGGTGAATGGCCCGAATAACGGTAGGTGATTACGTCGAGCAGCGCCGGCCCCCTTCCCTCAAGGAGAATTTTTTTCTTGCGCGCAATCGCGTCGGCCACGGCCAGCGGATTGTAACCGTCGACGCGTTCGGCGTGCATGTTGTCCGGATTAACGCCCGCGCCGATGCGGGCGACAATGCCGTAAGCTTCGGTTTCGCCGTTGGTCTGCCCGCCCATGCCGTAGAAGTTGTCGAAGATGTTGTAAAGAATGGGCGGCGCTCCGCCCGCGCCGGCGGGCCAGAGTTTGCGGTACTGATCCATTGCCGCAAGGGTCATGGCTTCCCACACGGGGCCGCAGCCCATGGAGCCGTCGCCGATGTTCGCCGCGACTATGCCGGGTTTTTTGTTGATACGCTTGTAGAGCGCCGACCCCGTGGCGATGTCCGCCGAACCGCCGACTATGGCGTTGTTGGGCATGGAACCGAAGGGAATAAAAAACGCGTGCATTGAACCGCCAAGCCCGCGGTTGAATCCCGCCCTGCGGGCAAAAATTTCGGCGAGGGTTCCGTAAAGCACAAAGTTTTCCGCAAGGTCCTTGACGCCGCTGTAGGCGATTTTTTCCGCGACGGCCAGAGTTTCGCCGCCAAGAAAATCCTTCATGATTTTTTCAAGCTGTTTTTCGTCAAGCTGCCAGAGCGACGAATAACACTTGGCGAGAATTTCGCCGTGGCTCCGGTGGCTTCCGAAGATATAATCGTCGGTACTCAGGTTGAGACATTCGCCCACCGCCGCCGATTCCTGTCCCATGGAGAGGTGGGCCGGCCCGCGGTGGTTGTATTCGATTCCTTCCCAGCTTCCCTGAATTTTGATCGTGTTGAGCATGGTTTCGAATTCGCGTATTGTCGCCATGTCGTACCAGATCCGGACCAGCCGCTCTTTTCCGTAAAGAGCGAGCTCGGTCTTGATATCGCTCCTGTACTGATTAACCGGAATGTCCTTGAGATGAACGATCTCCGGCTTTCTCATTTCCGCCGGACTTACCAATTGTGATTTAGGCATTTCTACTCCTTGTATGTAGGCGGCATTTTGCCGCCAAGTTAAATCGGAAGGGAAGCTCGCTTCCCACATACTCCTTAATGTAGGCGGCATCTTGCCGCCGATGTTAAATCGGAAGGGAAGCGCCGCTTCCCGCATACGAACGACTAAACAGATCGTCAAGATATTTAACCACAAAGGCGCATAAGGCGCACAAAGGAAAGAATCCCTCCTTTGTGGTTCATATTCTTCCTCGCTTCCCGCATACTCCTTAATGTGGGCGGCATTTTGCCGCCGATGTTAAATCGGAAGGGAAGCGCCGCTTCCCACGTACGAAAGACTAAACAGATCGTCAAGATATCTAACTACAAAGATATTTAACCACAAAGGCGCATGAAGGTAGACCGCTGCGCGGTCAATCAGAAAGCACAAAGGAGAAACAAAGCCTGAAAAGCTCTCCTTCGTGCGCCTTTGTGTTCCTTTGTGGTTCATATTCTTCCTTATACAGAACAGTTATAGTAACCACACCGCGTCGCGTATTAATTCGCAGACGGTAGGATGGGGGAAGATCAGTTCCTTGACATCTTCGACGCGCAGTTCCTGTTCTATAAGAGCCGCGCCGCCCCAAATAAATTCCGAAGCATAAGCGCCGACGGCGTGTATGCCCAGAATACGGCGGGTGGCGGCGTCGGCGATTACCTTGACCGCGCCCTGGCCGGCAAAGGTGTTTTCCGCGGCAAAGCGGCCCGACACCCGCATGGGAACGGAGGCTTTGAGCACGCCGCCGCCCTTCGCCGCCTCTTCTTCCGTCATGCCCACGCCCGCGGCTTCGGGTATGCCGTATACCGCCCAGGGTACGGCGCGGCTTCGCCAGATGTTGGCGCTTTTCACCGCGCCGCCGTCGAGGTACGCGAGTATGTCGGCCGCGGCGACTTCCGCCATACGGTAGGCCGCGTGGGCGAGGAGGCTTTTTCCGGTAACGTCGCCCGCGGCCCATATTCCGGGAATGTTGGTCCGCATGCGATCATCGGCCTTGACGCCCCTGGGGCCCGTATCAACTCCGGCGGCTTTCGCGCCCCAGCTGTCCAGCACGGGGCGGCGGCCTACCGCCATGAGGACGAGGTCCGCGTCAGTTTTTTCGGCGGCGCCGTCTTTGCCCGTGTAGTGGACGGCGGCCCCTTCGATCTTTTCGACCTTGCGGCCCAGCCTGAAATCAACCGTTCCGCCGCCGCCGGAATTCTTCATGGCCCTGCGAAGCAGGGGCGACTGTTCCTTATCCATAAAGGGAACGATTTCGTCCATCATTTCAATGACCGTTACTTCCGCGCCAAGGCCGGAAAAAAGTCCGGCAAACTCAACGCCGATAACCCCGCCGCCGATGACGGCCAGACGTTTGGGAACTTCGCCGCAGGAGAGCAGTCCCGTGGAGTCGAGAACTTTGGGGTTGCCCGCGCTCCCCGGCAGGGGAGGCAGGGCGGGGACCGAGCCCGCGCAGACGAGGATCGCCGCCGCCTCGTACTTTCCGCCGGTCTGCTGAACCTTTACCACGGCGTTCCCGCCGCCGGCGGGGGCGCTGACGATTTCGCCGCGGCCCGAAACAACATCAACGCCGCAGTGTTTCATCTGGCCGGCAATTCCCTCGCGGAGTTTTTCGGTTACTTCGGTCTTCCACGCCTGTATGGCGCTCCAGTCCCAGGAAACGTCCTTCACCCTGACGCCGAACTTTCCCGCCTCTTTCGCGTGGATATACTGTTTTGCCGAATTGAGCAGGGTCTTGGTGGGAATACAGCCCGCGTTAAGGCAGGTTCCGCCCAGATACTTTTCTTCTATCAGAAGAACTTTCTTTTTTGCGCGGCCCAGCCGTTCCGCGGCAAGGTAACCGCCCGGGCCGCCGCCTATGATGATGACATCGTACATTTTTTCGCCTCCGTTGCTTTGCGCCATACCAGGTTTACGCGCCCGCCAGGAGCAGGCCGATTTCGGCAATGGCGCCGCAGAGCGCCTTGAGGAAACGGGCCGCCGGAGCGCCGTCCACAACCTGGTGGTTGATCGTAAGACTAAAGCCGATGTGGGGCGCGAAACTGATCGCGCCTTCATCGTCTTCGACGGGCTTGAGTTCTATTCCGCACACGCCGAGTATCGCCACTTCCGGCGCGTTGAGCACTGGCGTAAAACCGCTGACGCCGAAACTGCCCAGGTTCGTTACCGTAAAGGTGGAGCCGGAAAGTTCTTCGGCCTTGACGCTCCCGTCCTGACAGGCGGCGGAGAGGCGTTTCGCTTCGGCGGAAATTTGTTTCAGCGAAAGCAGGTCGGCGCCGCGGATCACCGGCACCATAAGGCCGCGCGGCGTATCGACGGCCACGCCCAGATGAACGCGCCGGTAGGTTTTGAGGCTGTCGCCGATCTTTAGCGCGTTCATAAAGGGGAAGCGGGGAAGAACCCGCGACACGGCAAAGAGCACGATGTCGTTCACCGTGATTTTGCCGACGCCAAGTTCGTCGCCGTTTTTACCGGAAGCCGAAGCCTTCATCTTTTTGCGGAGTTCCTGCATGGAGGCCGCCGGAGCGCCGGCGTTCAGGGTGAACTGCGCGCTTTCGGCGAGCGAGGCGAGCATGCGGCCGGCGATAAGTTTGCGTATGCCCTTGATCGGGGTTTCGGTGACTTCGCCGGTAAGGGACTCGCCGCCGGCCGTGTCCGGCCTGTCCAAATCGGCTAACGTGACCCGCCCGCCAAGGCCGGCGCCCGCCGCCGGTATCGCCGCGCCCGCCGCGAGCGCGGCGGCTGCCGCGGCGCTCAGGGGCGGCCGCCCTTCAAGGGCCGCCGCGACATCGCGTTCGATGACGCGGCCGCCGGGACCCGAACCGGCGAGGCCGGCCAGTGGCAGAGCCGTTTTGGCGGCCAAATTCCGCGCGCGGGGAGAACTTCCCCCGGCGGCGGCGGGATCGCGTTTGTCGGTGTCAGTCACCGCCGCGGCCACCGTATCCGTCTGCGCCGCGGATACGGTGTCAGTCACCGTATCCGAAGCCGCGTTCACCGCGGCTTCAGTCGCCGCCGCGCCGCCAAGAGCCGCCTGCCAGTCTTCGCCGGCGGCGCCGATGACGGCGATGGCCTCCAATACCGGGACGTCATCCCCGCCGGCGCGCAGTATCTTGAGCACCGTCCCCGCCGCTCCGGCCGGAATGTCGAACGTCGCCTTGTCCGTTTCAACCACACAGACCGTGGTTTCCGCGCTTACCGCGTCGGCTTCCTTCACCTTCCATTCCTGAATGATACAGGATTCAACCGTGTTCCCCTGACGGGGCATAATCAACACATGCGCCATAGCTTCTCCTATACTGGTATTCGTTGTACCTTGATTCCGTCTTCAACAAGTTTTCCGAACGCTTCGTCACTCAAAGCGCTGTCGGTGAGGATCAAATCCATTGCCGAAAGGGGCAGCACGCTGATAAATCCGGCTTTGCCGAACTTGCTCGAATCGGCAAGCAGCACCGTCGTTTCGGCGTGAGCCCTCATCGCCTTGACAATTTCCGCCCCTTCGGCGAGATGGGTGGTAATGCCCCGCTCCGGCGAAAAACCGTCGGTTCCCACAAACGCCAGAACCACATTGAGGCGCGAAATCGTGTCGAGGGCAATGGGCCCCACGAGCGACTCGGTGTTACGGCGGAACTCGCCGCCGGTCATGGTAATCTGGAGGCTGGGATTCATGCGCGCGTACAAAAACACCAGCGCGGAATTGGTCACGATGTGAATGTCCCGCTTTCCCTGAAGGCAGCGCGCCACCAGCGCCAGCGTCGTTCCCGCCTCGATCATGATCACGTCGCCGTCCCGCACCAGAGCGGCCGCCGCCCGCGCGATGGCGTTTTTTTCTTCCTGGCGCAGCCGCCGCCGTTCCAGAATATCGCGGTGCAGGGCGGGAGCCGCCCCCCCGCGGGTCCGGTTGATCCAGCCCTTGTCTTCGAGCGCCTTAAAATCGCCCCGAATCGTCACCTCGGAAAGCCCCAGCTCCCTTGCTATCGAAGAAACCGTAACCGAGCCCGATTCGGACAATTTTTCGAGAATGATCCTTTCCCTGTCCTTCAATTCGGCAATCATTGCCCTCTCGTTTTGCTTTCGCTTCTATTTCGTAAGACTTTCATTTCTGCTGTTATTTTATACCATATTCGAAATAAATGCAAGCGTTTTTTCTGTATAATTTTAAAAATGAGGCGTTTTGGCGGCTTTGCCATGAAGCGCGGCATTATCCGACTCACGCCGCCGCCGGAAGGAATGTTAAAAGACGCCTTTTACCGGGCGCGGCTCATGCGGAGGGACGCCGTCTGCGTCTTTTTTCACGGATCAGGCGGATAGGGAGCGGCGCGGAAAGAAGCAGCATCAGGACCGGCAGGGCCGCGCGGCCGCCGTAATTTCTCTTCGGGGATGATCCCGCGGCGAGGCTCCGCGAAAGTTCCTCCAGCGCGGCGTCGTATGCGCTTTGCGGCGGCGCTTCCGGCGGCAGCGGGATAAATCCGGCGACAAGGCCGTCGCTTCCCACAACATAGCTTCCGTAGGCGGATCCGTTTGCGGAATTGAGCGAGCGCAGGGAAAAATTCCGCTGAAAGGCGCGATGCGCTTCGTACTCCGCGGGAGAGGGAAGCTTCCCCCAATTAACTGAATCAACTGAATTAACCGAATTAACCGAATCAGGCGAATTAACTGTATCGACAGCGGTAGGCGAATCGGGCGAAACGCCCGAAGCGGACGAAGCATCCGCGAGAAAACTAAAGCCGGCGGCGGCGAGAAAGGCCAGGGTAAAAACCGGCAGCGCCGGCGGAAAGAGTCTGCCCAGGGGCTGCTTTTTCAGGGGCAGGGGGAAAAAGGTGTTTTCCGCGCGGCGTCCTTCCGCCCAGGGCGGAAGGAGCAGCGCGGGAATAAAGGCCGCGAAACCCGGAATGGCGAAGCGGGGCGGAAGGCGGCCCAGAACACAACAGCCTCCGTAGAGGGCGAGGAGTACGGCGGCGGCGGCAAGTTCCCGGGGATAGGCGGCGCAGACAAAGGCCAGTTCGCGTTTCAGGCGCGCCCGTTTTACGCCGTACGTGCGGCGAAAGTATTCCCGCAGCGCTTCGCGGAGCAGGGAAAACACCGCCGCCAAAATTCCCCCCAGGGCAATTCCTTC
>JAITBL010000041.1 GCA_031283575.1 Treponema sp.
GTCTTCCCAGGCTTTATCATGCTGGAATTCGGTCCCCAGATTTATATAGGGCATTACCGCGACGCTCCCCTTTTCAATGGTTCCCCTGAACTGCCCAAAGACGCCAAAGCTCCAAAAATCGGGGCCGGTATAATAGATTCTGACCCCGAAAGACTGCAGGAAATTGACCGACGCGTAAACGGCGTTTCCCTTTTCAAACAGGTTCGCGTATCCGCCCTCAACATTAAAAACGCCGTCGATTCTAAGGTTCTCGGTGTTTTTCCGTTTTTCTTCTTTTTGGGTTAACAGCGTTTTATCCCCCGCGGCCACTTCCCCAAAACTTTTGATCCGCCAGTTTCCGTATTCCCGTATCCACAGGGAACTGAAGTTTTTGTTGTTTATCGTAAACACCACGGTATACTCTTCGTTGGATCCGGTTACCTCTTTTATTTCCGCCTTGATAACCATTCCCCCCTGGCCGCGCATGCTCTTTTCTATGGTCCAGGCGACGGCGTATCCCATGGCCCCCACGACGCTGTCTTCGCACTTTTCGATAAAGTCCTGCCGTACCGCCCGGCCGCCCTTTTCAAAAAGTTCCGATATGGCGTATTCGGCGTTTTCCCCCACACAGGTGGAAGAAAGAAAACCCGCAATGTGGGGATACACCGCCCTGTTTGCTCCCAGGCCCCCGGTAAATTCCCCAAGACGCTTGTCCAGGGCCGCCCGCCAGGTTTCGGCTTTGGTAGTAACGGCGTCGTTTATAAACTGCCGGGCCGTACTTGCCGGTATGGCGTAATTCGCCGCCTGTCTCCACAGGGCGCTTAGGGTATTAACCCCCGCCACCACGTATCCGCCGGGGGCGTTCCGCTGGGGAATCAGCAGGGGGCCGCCGGAATTCCCCGGATCAACCTGGGCGGTATGCTGGACAAAGGGACCGATAATCGTCTCGTCGGCAAAACTTTTGGGGAACCTGGCGGCGGCGTTGGACACCATGCCCCTGCCAAACTGCCAGAGGGGGGTTATCCCCAGGCTGGGGAACCCCGCGGAGTACACGTCTTCCCCCTCCTCCACGGCGCGGGTGAGGAACTGTAAAGCGCCGGCGGCGGGCCTGTCCCCGGGGGCAAAGGCCAGCAGGGCCAGATCCGTTTCTTCGTCGTCGGCTATGATTTTAAGGTTCTCGAAGACCTTTTTGTACCCGTCCAGGCGTTCAAAGGTAATGGACAAACGGTATGCCTGGGCAATTACATGGTGGTTGGTAAGGATGTAAAGATTTCCCCCCGAATTGATCACAAAGCCCGATCCGGTGGAACCCTTTAAAAACAGATCGATGGCCCTGACGGCGTCCGTCTCCCCGTTTTTATCAAGGTCCGCCTTGATCTTTTCGAAATAGGAAACTATATCGGGATGATACGTCTGATTGATCAATCCCACATAATCACGCAGGGCGCTGGCGGACTGGGAAAATGCCGGAGCGGCGGCGGTAATGACAAGCGCGCACAGAAAAAACCGGTACAATAGACGCATGTTAGTCTCCTACCCTATGATGCCTGTAATGGCTCTCCCCGCCCTTTGGGGCGGAGCGTCATTAAAATTCCCAGGATTTAAGCGGAATTTTACCCTGTTCCCAGGGGGATTCGTAAATGCCCAGGGTTTTTGTTTTGGCGTTGTACGCGCCGGCTACAAAAAAACGTACGGCATACTTCTTGCCGGCTTCAAAATTAAATTTCATCTGAAGATCGTCGATGGTGTAAATAGTAGAATAAATAAAATTGTTGTCGGACCCATAGATATCAAATCCTACAATGGTCTCTCCCGCCGGAATAGTCGCTGTAATTGGCGACGAGTGCCCGTTCCATTTTCCGTACCATGCCTCTTCGACCTCAATGCCGTTAATCGTGGAAACATATATTTCCGGCCAAAAGGTAACCTCGGCGCCCTGTTCCGGCGTAAGGCTTTCGTCCATGGTTCGATTGCGGGGCAGGTCAGCACATGAACCCAGCAGCAAAACGATTAAACCCGCAAAAACTACCTGTCGACTTAATTTTATCATATAATCAGTCTCCTATTCCAAAATACGGTTTTCGCGCGGCGCCTGTATAAAAGGAATAAACCCGACAAAGTCTTTCGTGTCCATACCGCCTGCCCTGAGAAAGAGTTCATCATAGACATTGACTCCCCATGCCTTGCCGGAGGTACCAAACCACAAACAATATTTTTTACCCGCTTCCAGACGAATCCTGAACGGCGCGTCCTTTGCCGTATAGATCACGTAAGCACCTCTCGCGTTAACATCAACGACAAACACGGCGTCTCCGGCCGGCAGCTGAAAAAAAGCCTTTTTTTTAGTATCAACGGAAATACCATTGTAACTTTTCAGCTTAAGTTCGACAAATTGGACCAGAGCCGTTTGCTCTGCCGGCAGGGAATCGTCCCAGATGTAGGAATATTTTCCGATGCTTTTCTCTGACATACATGAGGTTAACGTCACCAGAACGGCAAGCGCCGCTCCCAGCCCGAAAATGAACCCTTTCCGCATGCCTTTCTCCTTTTTATGATTCCGTCTGTGTACCTGCCCAAGAGCCCGCTTTCGCGGGAGATCCCTGGGGCGCTTAATTATCGCACTCGGCGCAAAGATTGTCAAACGGCGTTTCGGGACGCCGTTTCACGCGGGGGACGGGTGAATCTCTTCCACCTGAAGATTTTAACCTTTTTGAAAAGTAAATGACCTTGCCCTGCCTTCGCGTGAAATGCCCTTGCCAAACTCCGGCGAAGGCGGTATACTCTAAGGTGATCCGTAGCCGCGCGGGCGGACGGTGCTTCGCGGCGAAACAAAAAGGAGGATTGTGGATATGAATAGTACCGAAAAGGCAAAATCAAAGAGGCTGCCCCTCTTTGCCCTGCTGGCGTTTCTGGCGCTGGGAGCGGCGCCGGCTCAGGCCCAGCAGCCCATTCCGCCCCAGGATCTTTCCGACCTCTACTATGTGACCGTACCCATCGAAAAGGTCTACCCTTACCGCAAAGGTTATGTGGTCGTGTACCGCAGGGGGGCGAACAGGGTGGGGCAGGCCTATATTCCCTTTGAGTGGTTCCGTTTTACCGAAAAAAAGGCCGACCTGATACAGATCGGTTATGGCAAAACGATGCCCTGTATGTCGATTTTCTACAAAGAGGGTAAATTTCACTATGTGCGGCTCTATGTGAGCAGGCTGAAAAACCATCCCACCTGGGGTTTGATTCCTTCCAATGTCAATATTGACGACCGTTTTGAGGGGTTGGAAGAGCTCCAAATCGGCTTCGATTAACCTGACAAGGGGATGAATCGGGAAACTCTTGAAAAAATACAAAAAGCCATCCGTGAAGAAGGTCTTGACGGATGGCTTTTTTGCAACTTTCGCCACCGCGACGCCCTGGCCGACGAACTGCTGGAAAGACCGGCGTCGCTGACCAATTCACGGCTTTGGCTGTACGCCGTTCCCGCTTCGGGCGGGCCGCTGGCGATTGTTCACGCCATCGAGGCGGACCACCTGGACGGCCTCCCCGCCGGCGAAACCTTCGGTTATGTAAGCCGCGCGGAACTGCTTGAGCGCCTCGCGGGCCTTGCCGGAAAGCGCTGGGGCGTCCACAGTTCCGAAAATATCAGCGCCGTCTCCTATATGGACGCGGGCGTTGCGGCAATGCTGACCCGCGCGGGACTGATCCTCGCCGGCGCGGAAGGCCTGATCCAGCGTTTCAAATCGCTTCTTGACCGCGGACAGATCGAAAGCCACGAGCGGGCCGCCGTGGGGTTATACGAAATTGTCGAAGCGGTCTGGGATTTTGTGCGCGCCGCCCACGCGGAGGGCCGCCGTCTTTACGAGGGCGATCTCCGTCAAATTATGGAGGACGGGTTAAAGCGCCGCGCCCTGTTCAGGGATCATGCGCCCCAGGCCGCCGCCGGTAAAAACAGCGCCAATCCCCACTACGATTTTTCGGGACAGGGCTGTCCGGTTGAAGCCGGGGACGTGATACAACTCGATCTTTGGGCCAGGGAGGCGGGCGGCGTCTACGCGGATATTTCCTGGGCCGGCTATTACGGAAAAGAACCGCCCGAAGCGCTTGAAACCGTTTTCGCGGCGGCGGCGGAAGCGAGGGAAAGCGCCCTTGCCTTTATCGGCGGCCGCCTTGCCGGAAATATCCCCGTCACGGGCGCCGAAGTAGACCGCCATACCCGCGGGGTCCTGATCAAAAGCGGATACGGAAACGCGATTAAACACCGGACCGGCCACGGCATCGACACCGAAGTCCACGGTTCGGGAGTCAATATGGACGGGGTCGAGTTTCCCGACACCCGCCGCCTGCTGGAGGGGTCCTGCTTTTCGCTGGAACCGGGGATCTATCTTGCCGGTCACGGTTTTCGTACCGAGATCGACGTGTATATCAGGGAGGGCAGGGCCGTCGTATCGGGCGGCGGCCATAAGGCGCAATGCCCCCAAACGGGGCGCGCCATAGAAGGCCGGCAGTTTACGCTGCTTCACTGTTAGGAGGAAAAAACGCCCGCGCGAACAAAAACAAAAACGGTTCCCGCTGAACTGCTGCGCTTTATCGGCGAAGGCGCCTCCTTTATTGTCGCCGGCCACAAGGAACCGGACGGCGACTGCGTGGGAAGCCAGCTGGCCATGGCTTCGGTGCTGAAACGCCTGGGGAAGAAAGCCGTCGTTTGTTCGGCCGGCCCTTTCAAGCGGCCGGAAGTAAAACCCTACGAACAATTTTTTTCGCCCTGCCCCCAAAACCGCGAAGGCATGCGGGTATTGGTCATGGACTGTGCCGCGCCGGATCGGGTAGGCGATCTGCCCCTGGAAGGCCTGCCCCTCGCATGCATCGATCATCATGACACGGCAAGCGTCTGGGGCGAGCCTGGTTACCTGGACCCGGACGCGCCTTCGGTTACCTTTATGACGGGAAAATTGATCCGCGCCCTGGGACTGGAACCGACCCGCGAAGAAGCGGAACTGCTGCTTTTCGGACTCTGCACGGATACGGGTTTTTTTCGCCATATCGATAACGGGGAATGGGAAACTTTCGAGGCCGCCGCCGCCTTCACCGCGGCCGGCGCCAATCCCAAAACCATTTTTACCGCCATGCACGGAGGCAAGTCGCTTAACTCGCGGCTCCTCATGGGTCTTATCCTTTCCCGGACCAAAGCGTATTACGGCGGCCGGCTGCTCGTTTCCTACGAAGAATTTGAAGACGCCAAAAAATTCGGGGAAGACAGCCGCGACTCCGACATGATCTACCAGCTGCTCCAGTCGGTGCAGGGGGTCGAAGCGATTGCCCTGATCCGTCAGGAGAGCGCCGAAAATTGCACCCTGGGGCTGCGTTCGCGGGACCGTGTCGATGTGGCCTTGGTGGCCCGCGGCTTCGGCGGCGGCGGACACTATAACGCCGCGGGCGCTCTGGTCAGGGGCGCCGCCGCCGAACTGGAAAAACAGGTGGTGGACGCCTTTGCCCCCCAAATGATGTGACAGGCGTCATAAAATTCAGCGAAAAATAAACTTTCCTCATCAGTGATTCGAAAAAAGTTTCGATATACTCCATAAGATTTGAGTTTGTCAGGCAGCGAACTGTCCCATTCGCCGGCCGGCAAAACAATCGGAATTCCCCGGCAATTTGAAATTGTCAGGAAATAACACAGGCGAGGAGTTTATCGCATCATGAAAAAACATAACGAAGAACATAACGAAGAACGCGGCGAAGATCGCGGCGAAGATCGTACCGAAACGCCCGGCGAAAACCACAGGGAAAAACGCGACCTTGATTATGTGTTAAAAGCGTACCGCCTGGGCATGGTCACGAGGCATGAGCTGGAAGAGCGGGTTTATGTGAACATCCGCGAACAGCCGTACTATCACCTGAATCTGATCTGTCGTGATTTTCGCGCCGATTATGTCCACTGGCTCTATCCGCGCCTGAGAAACGCCATCGACCGGTATCAGGATATGGGTTCCACCTTCGACGCCTACATTGCCGCGATGGTACGCTTTACCATCAGGGAATATACCTCGCATCTGCGGGACCGGCGGATCATGGAACGGACCTGGTGGCGGGCCAAGGCGGAAGAGCTGAGCGTCAGAGAGGAGGAACCCGTCTACGATGATGAAACGGATGAAGCGCCGCCCAAACGCATCCGCAACCGCCGCCAGGTTCTTATGCTGATTCTCAAATCGTATTATTACCTGTCGGATCATCATCTGGAAAAATTCGCCGCGGGCCTTGGCATGAGCAAGGAAGAGCTGGGCGCCCTGATAAACGAAGTGCGGGATCGCCGCGTTAAGCAGGAAGACATGATTCATCTGATCACCGAGCGCATGTACAGCCAGTATTACCGCTGCATCGGTTTTGAAAAACGTCTTTTGGCAATGGACAGCGAATCGCCCTCCTGGTCCAAAATGAAGCGGCGCGTCGATTTGGCCCGCAAGCGGCTTCTTTCCATACGGCGGCGGCTTGCCGCGATGCGTACCGAAGCGACAAACAACGAGGTCGCCGATGTCATGGGCGTGACAAAGGGGACCGTGGACGCTTACCTGTTTGCCGCCAAACAGAATATCGAAACCCGGTGACAGGCGGCGGCGGCTTGCAGCAAAGGCGGCGAATGTTCCATAATTGTCATGTGAAGCGGAATTTTTTATTCGAAGCCGGGTCGAATACCCCGCCCGTCAGGGCGGGGGGAGTCATTTTGGGAATTTTTCTCTTCTTCTCCTGCAAGGGCGCTCCGCACAACGCGGCGCCCGTAAAGCCCCCGATACTGGAGCCGCGCTTTTCGATTGTCGAAATCGTGATTCTTCAAAATACGCTTATCAATACCCGCCTGAAAGTCAGGATGCAGATTGAGAATCCCAACGACTTTCCCCTTGAGCTTTCCTCGTTTAAATACGAACTCTCCACGCAGGGACGTTTTTGGTCGGACGGCAAAACGGATACGGTCTGCGCGGTTCCGGCCAACAGCAAAAATACGGCCGATTTGTTTCTCGTGATGAATTTTACTTCGCAGAACCGCGCCCTGCTCGATCAGGTGATCGCGCGTACGCTGATTGAGTACCGGTTTTCGGGCGACGCCGAAATACAAACCTCCCCGCCGGCGGAAGTAAAAACTTTTACCACGTATTTCAATCTGGAGGGAGTGTCGGAAGTTGATATGTTCCGCTAAAAGCGGAAATAGACACATTCCGCTGAAGCGGAAGTAAACACATTCCGCTAAAGCGGAAATAGACACATTCCACTAAAGCGGAAATAGACACATTCCGCTGAAGCGGAAGTGGCGTTCCGCTAAAGCGGAAATAGACACATTCCGCTGAAGCGGAAGTAGACACATTCCACTAAAGTGGAAATAGACACATTCCGCTAAAGGAGCAGGCAATGAGCAGCAAAACCATACCTATCCGCGCCGAGGTTCCCGCGGAATACAAGTGGGACCTCGGTACACTCTACCCAAACGATGAAGCGTGGAACGCGGACCTCGCGGTTTACGCGGCCAAAGAAGCCGAATTCGAAAAGTACCGCGGAACCCTGGGATCTTCCGCCGGCGCTCTGGCCGATTATCTGGACTTTTGCCGCGAAGCCGGCCTTTTGGAAGAGCGTCTGGCCTATTACAGCGATCTGCGCCAAACCGAAAACGAAGGAGACGGCGCGGCGCGGACCATGACGGGCAGGTTTATGATGGCCGCCGCGCGGATAAGGGCCGCCTCGTCCTGGGACACGCCTGAAATCCAGGCAATCGCCGGCGATCTGATGGACGCTTATATCGCGCACCCGCGCATGAAAGAGTATGTAATCTATCTGCGAAAAATTTTACGCTTCAAACCGCATGTGTTAAGCGGGAAGGAAGAGCGCATCCTTGCCCTTCATTCCGAAAGCGAGTCGGTCGCCGACGAAACTTTTTCGGTGCTCACCAACGTCGATATGGATTTTGGCGCCGTCGATACCCCCGAAGGCAGACTGCCGCTGTCGCAGTCAACCTGGTCGTCGTTCATGGAAAACCCCGACCGCGCGGTACGCCGCGCCGCCTACAAAGCGTTTTACGCCTGCTTTAACGCCCACAAGACCACGCTCGCCTCGCTCTATTCAGGTTCGGTAAAGCAGGATGTGGTCCGCGCCCGAATCCGCAATTATCCTTCGGCCCGCGCGGCGGCCCTTTTTCCCGACAGGGTCGACGAAGCGGTTTACGACAACCTCGTCCAAACGGTAAGCGCAAATCTCGCGCCCCTGCACCGCTACTACGCCCTGCGCCGGCGCGTTCTTGGCCTTGACGAACTGCGGCATTACGATGTTTATGTGCCGCTGGCCGCCGGAGTGAAGCGCGCGACAAGCTGGGAAGAGGCGGTGGATATCGTTTCCGCCTCGCTCGCGCCCCTCGGCGGCGAATATGTTTCCACGCTGCGCGCGGGCCTTCTGGGGAGCTGGGCGGACCGTTACGAAAACAGGGGCAAACGCTCGGGAGCTTTTTCCGCGGGAAGCTATGTGGGCGCGCCGTACATTCTTATGAATTACAAAGACGATACGATCCGCGATGTGTTTACCATGGCCCACGAAGGCGGCCACTCGATGCACTCATGGTATTCGGCGCGGAACAACCCTTTTATGCACTACAACTATACGATTTTTGAGGCCGAAGTCGCTTCGACCTTTAACGAGGAACTGCTCTTCCGTTATCTTGAGCAAAACGCCGGCGCGCTGGCAAAGGGGGACGCTTCGACAGACGTTTCGGCCCTGCGGCGTTACATCATCAACAAGCGGGCCGACGATTTTCTTTCTACCCTCTACCGTCAAACAATGTTCGCCGAGTTCGAACAGAAAACCCACGAACTGGAAGAAGGCGGTACTCCCCTTACCGCGGAATTGCTGCGCGCCGAGTACCGCGGGCTGCTCGAAAAATACTTTGGAAGCGAAATGGCGTTTGAGGAAGAAAGCGATCTTGAGGGTCTGCGGATTCCCCACTTCTACCGCGCCTTCTATGTGTACAAATACGCTACCGGCATTTCCGCCTCCTATGCCCTTGCCGACAGGGTTCTTTCCGGCGGCGGCGAGCGCGATGATTACTTCGCTTTCCTCAAGTCGGGCGGCTCCCGTTTCCCCATTGATTCCCTCAAAGCCGCCGGCGTTGACATGAGCAGCCCCGAACCGGTAGCGGCGGCCTGCAAGGCGTTCGGAAAACTCGTCGGGCAGCTTGAAGAATTGTTCCGGCTGTAACGCGCGCTTCCGTACTGGACAAACGGTAAAAATTCCTGTAGAGTTGGGCTGGTGAGGAAATAATGATACGCGGCGGAGACATCGTTAAAGGCACCTGTTTACTCCAGAAAGGTCAACCCTTTTTGGTGGTGGAGCGGGAATTTCACAATCCTGGAAAAGGTACGGCCATAGCGCGCGTCAAAATGAAAAGCATCAAGGACGGTTCGGTGCTGAGCCTTACCATTCCTACCCAGCAGGAAGTGGAAGACGCCGAGGTCGATATTGCCGCCTGCCAGTACCAGTATTCCGATCAGGACAACTTTCATTTTATGAATAACGAATCGTATGATCAGTACGAAATTCCCCTTGCCGATATGGAAGAAAAAAAATATTATCTCCAGGAGGGAAATTCCTACGAGCTTACCATCTGGGAAGGCAATGTCATCGATATCAAGATTCCCTACAAGGTGGTCTTTACGGTGGCCGAAAGCGAAAACTATGTAAAGGGCGACACCGTCTCGGGCGCGACCAAACCGGTTACGACGGAAACGGGCCTTACCGTGCGGGTTCCCCTCTTTATCAAGCAGGGCGAAAAAATTCTCGTGAATACCGAAACCAACGAATATGTCGAGCGGGTGAACAGCTAGGCCAACTACTCTTCCAGCGTCCAGACACGGTCCCGCCGTGTGTACACGCCGGCCTTCTTTCCCGTACTGCCGTAATAATTGACGAATGACAGATCGAAACCCTGGGTAGGAAAAACATTGCGGCGCGCTCCCATCGTGATGCGCTGGAGACTGTTTCCCGCAAAGGCGTCCACCCCTATGTAGGTAACCCGTTCGGGTATCGTGAGCGCCGTAATTCCGTTGCCGGCAAAGGAACGCACCCCTACCGACGACAGCGATTCGGGCAGAACGACTTCGCCGAGTTTGTTTCCGGAAAAAGCGCCGTACTCGATGGAAGCCAGGGCCGGCGGCAAAGCAATGGCGGCAAGTTCGTTTTCGGCGAAAGCTTCGTAGGCAATCGCCGTTACCGCCGCGGGAATGTTCACCATGGTAAGACCGCGGCGGTAAAACGCCCGCGCCCCGATGACCGTTACCTGCCGGCCGCCTATGTGTTCCGGTATGTTTACTGCGGCCGCGGCGCCCTGGTAATTGAGGATGGTGACGCCGCCGCTCCGGTTTTGGAGCACTTCAAAATCGGCGCCCTCCGGCTGTCCGGCAGTCTGGGCAAAAAGAAAAACCGCCGGAAACAGCGCGGCAAGAACGAAGCGCTTACCAGCTTTCATAGTGCACACGCGCGGGATCAAAACGGTCCTTGCTGTGACTTTCTTTTGCCGGATACCCCAGGGCGATGAGCGAAACCGGAATAATGTGATCGGGCAGTTTAAAGTATTTCCTGAAAGGCTCCACACGGGTCTCTTCCGGGTACCAGCCGAGCCACACGCCTCCCAGGCCTTCTTCGGTAATCTGGAGCAGGGCGTTTTCAGTCGCCGCCGACAGATCCTGTACCCAGAGGGCTTCCTCGGTCGTTTGCGCCGCCGGATTTTCGTGGCGGGGATCGCCCCGCTTGAGGTTGGCGCAGCAGGCGATCACCGCCGCGGCGCCGGAACAGAGCTTTGCCCAGGGACTCATTCCCGCAATCGCTTCGCGATCCGCCCGGCCGGTTACCACAAGAAATTCCCAGGGCTGCCGGTTATGGGCCGACGGCGCCTGAAAAGCCGCTTTAAGGATACGTTCTATCGTTTCCCGCTCAACCGCTTTCGGTAAAAATTCCCGCACTGAATGGCGGGTAAATATGGCGTTCATGGCGTCAGTATAGCGCAAAGGGCGGGAAGGGGCTAGCGATTGCGCGCCGATAGCCAAAGCCTCCGTATCTGTTGTATGCTGGCGTCACAAGGAGATATTATGGCTGAGCATATATTGCATAAAAAAGAAGTGAAAAAGACGCCCAAAAAAACGGTCGGGGAGAAACGTAAAGAAAAAAAGGAAAAAGCAAAGGAAAAGAAAGAAAAAGCTTCTTCGTCCGATTAAGCGGAACAGACAGCTTTAATTTCGCCGCCGAACGGCTTACGGCAGTTTTCTTCGTTTGCCGCTGATCCGGTCAATATGAATTTCCCATACGCCGGTGGCGGGAAGCAATTTGGCCGTATAGGCGTCAAAGGCCGCCATGTTTGCCGGCGTAAAGCGCTCGCAGATCAGGCGGAGAATACGGACCTTTTCGCCGTCGTCGGTAACTTCCGACGCGCCGCCAAAAACCACGGCCGATTCATAGCCCACGGTAAAATCGTTGTCGGGAAAGCGCGTCTCGCCCACAAAGCTGACGCAGCACAGGGGCTTCCGTTTGAGGTTGTCCACTTTATGTCCGGTTTTGGCGCAATGAAAAAAAAGCCGCCCGCCTTCCCGCACAAAAGAAAGAGGAACGCCGTAGGGCTCCCCGTCCGAATCAACCGTGGAAAGAACTCCGCAGGCGCTTTTGTCGATCACCCGCTCGGCCGCTTCACGGCTTTCTTGACGATCCCGCCGCCTCATTTGATACTGCATGGCCCATCATACGGAAGTTTAAAAAATAACACAAGAGTTCGCGGTTCGCGGCGCGTTCAGGCCTGTGTCCTTACCACTCGCGCGGGTGATAACTGCCTTTCGGTTCGATAATGTTAAACGTATCGCCCGACGGCTCAATGACGTAAAAGCCCTTTTTCAGGGCATAGGTCTTTTCACCCTCGCTGAAAACCACGCCCGCGACGGCGCCAAAATATCCCCGCCTGTCGTTGTGCAAATCGGCGTATTTGCGCAGTTTTTCCATGCGTTCAACATGATCGTTGATGTCGTCAATGTTGGGTTTGCTCTTAATCTCGACGGCCATTACCTTGTCGCCGTTTTCCAGAAAGGCGTCGACTTCCGTAAACAGCTTGTGTTCCCTGTCCTGTATTTCCGTGCGGTTCGCCTTGGTAAAGGTAAAGCCAAGTTCGCCGAATTTCGTCAC
>JAITBL010000103.1 GCA_031283575.1 Treponema sp.
CGGCGTCAAAATCGACGGCGGCGTTAAAACCCTCGAACGGACTCTGGAAATACTCGGCGCGGGCGCTGACCGTATCGGCATGTCCGCCACGATAGCCGTGGCAAAGGAATGTCTCGGCGTTTACTGACGGCGTTCATGGCGGGCGCTTCGTGGCAAAACCGGCGCCCGAGCCGCAAAGGCGGCGCAGCGTATACTGCCTGTTAGGCGAAATGGGACTTGGAATTTGTTGAAAATATTATATCAAGCGGCTACGCCGCTAGGTGGAAGAAAAATTATAAAAATAGTAGTTGACATTAATTTGAAATA
Source organism: Treponema sp. (assembly GCA_031283575.1). GTDB lineage: Bacteria > Spirochaetota > Spirochaetia > Treponematales > Breznakiellaceae > JAIRYT01. Next base: position 307 of record JAITBL010000103.1, read on the forward strand.
TATTTATATTAATTTTAAACTAAAGGATCTACATTTTTGAATTAGTAAAAGTGTATGTTCAGGAGAAATTATGCGATTAACAGAAGAACGAGATAATATATTAAAATCTTTAGAAGAACGTAATTGTGAATTGACAAAGGCATTTGAGAATTATAGGGAAATTGGAAAAAATGAAAAATGGCCAATTATTAATGATGAAGAAGAGCTTGATCCTGAAGATCAAGCCACTTTAGTTAAAATCTATTACAACCATAGAGAAGCATTAGAGACAATACAAGAATGTGCTAATAATTTAAAAAAGGAAATAATGAAACTTGAGACATATTTCGAAGAAGGTAAAAAACCACAAACGCAAATAAAAAAAGGTTTTGAACAACCAAAAAAAAAAATTAAATTAAAGATACCCCCCCCCCCCCCCCCCTAACACACATAAACGTTTGCTGATACATGGAGCTGGAGGTCAGGGAAAAGAGGTATTAGAATGCGCCATTGACAGTTATGAAAAAATATGTTTTATGGCAAATGAAAAACACGATATGTCTGTTTTGGAATATCCAGTTTTATATGAACAAGAGACAACGGAAAATTATATTTTAGAAAATTTTGATGAGGTCATCGTTGCTATCGGGAATAATTCTCTACGGCTTAATAAGATAAATCATTATTTGGAAATAGGTATAAAAGTCGCAACAATCATCCATCCTAAAGCATTAGTAAGTCGATTTGCAAAAATTGAGGCAGGCTGTATGATAAGTGAAAATGCGATAATAGGCCCTTTTGTAACATTAGGTAAAGGTTGTCGTATTGCTCCAAATGGAATTGTGTGTCACGAGTGTAATCTTGATGATGGTGTTAATCTCTCACCAAAAGCTACAATGGGTGGCGCTTGTAATATCGGAGAAAAGACATGGCTTTGTATAGGTTCTACATTATCAGATCATGTTAATATTGGTTCTAATTGTGTGATTGCTGCTGGAGCTGTCGTTTTAAACGATATGCCAAATAATGCTTTAATAGTAGGAATGCCGGCTTTTGTAAAAAAATATTATCAAAAGACCCTTTAATGCCTTTTCTACAGCCTGTTGTAACTGGAAACACAGAAGGCCAAAATTTTGCCTGACAGGCCTGCAAACGAACACCGCCAAAACGTCATATACAGCCGGAACGTCCCACACTCCGGCTTTTCAGGAACAGCGCTTACCCAAATAATTTTCTGCACTCCAAATAAAAGCGTTTTTCATCTGATTCCCCCATGGAAAAACTTTTTCGTGGAAGGGCGCCGCGGCGGGCTACGGTCTCGAAAAGGCCTTCTTTACGAAACGGGGGGAGCAGTATGCCGACGGCGTCAATCCCCTCGGCGACACGGAATACTTCGCCCGCGCCGTGGAGGTAGTCAATGGATACCGCCGGATGATTTTGTAAAAAACCGTCCAGCAGATTCTGCAGCGGTTCCACAGCGAGGGCCGCGGGTTTTGTTTCAAGGGCAACACAGCGGCCGCCCGAGACCAGAATGTAGCGGGTAAGGCAGGGATCTTCGCGGGCGGCAAGTTCGACGGCTTCACGGCGGGCGGCTTCGCCTGTACCCAGATCGCGGCGGCTGAAACCGGCGAGCGGTTTGAGGGCTTCGGATATTTCGTCCAGCGATGCGCCGAAAAGCGCGCGATGAATAGGCTCAAAACTCAGGGCGGGATCGTAGAGGTTTTCCAGTTCGACCAGGACCCAGCGGGCGGGATGATTTTCAAGGCCCGCCTCTCCGGCATGCTTTGTTTTGTATTCATCCCAAACAGCTTTGGCGGCGGCCAGGGAATGGTTGCCGTCGCCCATCGCGTAGAGAAAGGGCGAACGCCGCCTGAGGGTCTCAAGGCCGCCGGCCAGAAATTCCCAATCGTCTTCGCGATCCAAAAGCCAGCCCCGCGCCCGTCCCGCGCCCAGCATAAGTTCTGTGTCATAGCGCGCCGCGCCGCGCCGCGCCCGTTCGCCAAGGCCGGGCAGCAGAAAATTTTCGCTGTCGTCGAGCAGCGCCATAATGTGCGGGCTTTCCAGCGGCGCGCCGCGGCGTATTTCCATACGGGCCAGAATCCGTTCGGGGACCGTCCCTTCGGTTGAACGGATTAAGGTTTGAGCGCCGTCACGCCAGTCGTAACATTCCATATCCAGGGCAAGGACAAGACCACGCCGTCCCGCGCGGCAGGGGGTATCCCGCTCCACATACATAAAGCCTTCGAGGCGGCTAAAAAAGCCGCCGTTCGCGCCATACTCCGCCGTATCCGAAAAACGGCCTTTCTCCACGGGACATTCCGCAAGGAATTGCTTCATGGCGGCGCGTATCGCTTCGATACGTTCGCCGCGATTCTTCTCTTCCAGATAAACTTCGGGAAAAATGATGTCGAGGGTCGAAGGAGAATCCCCCGCCTCATTCCGTACCCGTTCCCAGTATGACGGGTCCCGCGTATACTGATCGCAGGCGATCACCGCCCACTTTTTAAGGTCGGTTCCCTCGCGGGGAATGAGCAGCGTTGGCACGGCGGCGCCCAATGCTGCAAGACGTTCGTGTACATTCATGGGAAGAGTATAGCGCCCGCGCGCGCGAAAATGAACCCGCCCTGAAGGGCGGCCCTCTTCCTGAAAAGAGTTTGTTTCTCTATAATGATGCTAACTTAGTTTTACCACTTGGAGTCGAAAATGGCCGAAGAACTTGCCGAATACCAGGGTCCAGCTACCATGGAAAAAATCACCAGCCTTGCCAAACGGCGGGGTTTTGTCTTTCAATCGTCGGAGATCTACGGCGGGCAAAGCGGCGCCTGGGATTACGGGCCGCTGGGTATTGAGCTCAAAAACCGGATCGCGCGGGCCTGGTGGAAGGAGATGACTCAGCTGCACGATAATGTTGTCGGGCTTGACGCGGCGATTCTGATGCATCCCCGCACCTGGGAGGCTTCGGGGCATGTGGAGAATTTTACCGACCCGCTGGTCGATTGCAAGAAGTGCAAGACGCGGTTCCGCGCGGATATGATTCCCGACGAAAATCTTGCCGCCAAAAAGTGTCCCGAGTGCGGCGGGGAACTGACCGATACGCGAAAATTCAACCTGATGTTCAAAACCAACATCGGGCCCGCGGAAGATACGTCATCGATCATTTATCTTCGCCCCGAAACGGCGCAGGGGATCTATGTAAACTACAAAAACATTATCCAGTCGAACCGTATGAAGATTCCCTTTGGTATTGCCCAGATTGGCAAGGCCTTTCGGAACGAAATCGTAACAAAGAACTTTATTTTTCGTACCTGCGAATTTGAGCAGATGGAGATGCAGTATTTTGTCAAACCGGGTACCGACGAAGAATGGTTTAACGAGTGGAAAGAACGCCGCTGGGCTTATTACGAAAAGCTTGGCGTTAAAATGGATCATCTCCGCTGGCACCGGCACGGCGCGGACGAGCTGGCCCACTATGCCAAAGACGCCTACGACATTCAGTACCTCTTTCCCATGGGGTGGCGCGAGCTGGAAGGCGTTCATAACCGGACGAACTACGATCTTACCCGTCACACGGAATTTTCGGGGAAGGATTTGCAGTACATCGATCAGGACAATAACAACGAACGCTACATCCCCTACATTATCGAAACTTCCGCGGGGCTTACGCGGAATGTGCTTATGCTGCTCTGCGATTCGTACGATGAAGAAAAAGTTGCCGACAAGGGGAATGAAGATGATTGGCGTACGGTGCTGCGCTTTCACCCGTCTCTGGCGCCCGTTACGGCGGCCCTGCTTCCGCTGATGAAGAAGGACGGCCTGGCCGAGCTGGCCCAGGATATTCGGCGGGAACTCAAAGAAGACTTCAGTACCGATTACGACCAGTCCGGGGCCATCGGCCGGCGGTACCGCCGCCAGGACGAAGCGGGTACACCCTTCTGCATAACCGTTGATTACCAGAGCAAAGACGACGGTACGGTGACGCTGCGTTTCCGTGATTCGATGGAACAGGCGCGGGTTCCGCGCGCCTCGCTTGCCGCCAGAATCCGCGACGAGATCAAAACATACCGGCGG
>JAITBL010000160.1 GCA_031283575.1 Treponema sp.
TTGATCGTTCCCCGGCGGTGGGCAACGTCGTCCCCTTCGGTGGTAACAAAGGAAACAATGTTGCCCCCCTTTTCGGCAATAGCCCCTGAAATTTGGGCCAGCTCTCCGGGATGTTCCCCCATGCTTATCGTGGCCCGTACCCCGGCATGGCGGGCGCCGAACGCGTTGACAAAAACATGGAAAAGGTCGGTATCGGTAATAATTCCGACAAGAAGCGACCCCCGCATAACGGGAAGGCAGCCGATGCTTTTATCTGCCATAATCCGGGCCGCTTCCTCGACAACTTCGTTTTCCGCTACGGTAATTACTTTTTTTACCATAATTTCCTGGACCTTCATCTTGGAAAGCAGGTAGCTTATTTCGTACATGTCCAGGGTGGTCGCTTCGGAAGGGCTTGCCTTGAACAGATCTTCCTTGGTAACAATACCCGCCAGGGCGCTGTTGTAATCGAGCACCGGAAGATGGCCCACTTTCTCCCTGTCCATAAGGGAGCGTGTTTCGGTTATTGACGCGTCCGGATGAACATACACGGGGTTTTTAGTCATTACGCGGGAAATAATCATAACTCCTCCTTAAAAGCCGCTTTTTTCATGATCCATTTTGAAAAACACGTTTTCACCTTTATTATAATCCAGGATCGTTTCAAAATCTCAAATTTTGAAACGATCATCTATCCGCCCAAATCAGCGGTTTTAACCGAATCGTCTTTCATCAGGTCCTGCGCCGGGCCGGACTTTACGATGTTTCCGGTTTCCAGAATATAGGCCCTGGACGCGACGCTTAACGCCTTGTACGCGTTTTGTTCCACAAGAAGGATCGTCGTACCGGCCTGGTTTATCCGCCTGATGACAGCAAAAATCTCGTCCACAAGAATAGGCGCAAGGCCCATGGACGGCTCGTCCATAAGAAGCAGCGTGGGCTTTGACATAAGCGCCCGCCCCATGGCAAGCATCTGCTGTTCGCCCCCGCTCAAGGTTCCCGCAATCTGTTTTGCCCGCTCTTTGAGGCGGGGAAAGATACCGTAAACCACGTCAAAATCGTCTTTTATTCCCTGACGATCCTTTCTGCTGTAAGCGCCCATTTCAAGATTATCCCTGACCGAAAGGTTGGCGAATATACGCCGCCCTTCGGGAACCTGGACAAGACCGAAAGCCACAAGCCGGTCCGGCGCCATGGCGCTTACGTCCTGGCCGCTAAATTCCACCTTTCCGGCTGATTTTTTTACCACGCCGGAAATCCCGTTGAGGGTTGTGGATTTACCCGCGCCGTTTGATCCGATAAGGGTGATAATCTCTCCCTTAGCCACCTCAAACGAAATCCCTTTAAGGGCCTGAATCGCCCCGTAATGAACCGTAAGATCCTGAACCTTGAGCATCTCCTCAGGCATGTAAAGCCTCCTCGCCCAGGTAGGCCTTAATTACCGCCGGATCCCGGCGTATCTGTTCCGGAACCCCGGCGGCAATGGTTTTCCCGTAGTCAAGAACGATGATCCGCTCGCAGATACCCATAACAAGGCGCATGTCGTGTTCGATAAGAAGAATGGTAAGCCTGAATTCCTTCCGGATAAAACCGATAAGCTTCATAAGTTCTTCGGTTTCCTGGGGGTTCATTCCGGCGGCGGGTTCGTCAAGCAAAAGAAGAACAGGATTCGCCGCCAGCGCCCGGACTATTTCCAGCCTGCGCTGTTCGCCGTAGGGAAGGTTTCTGGCAAGCTCGTACTTTTTGCTTTCTATCCTGAAAAGCGACAACAGTTCGTCGGTTTTTGCCATCATCCGCTGTTCGTCAAGCCGGAAACGTTTTAGCCTAAAAAGCACGTCCAGGGGAGTTTCGGTTCTTTGAACATGAAGGGCTATACGGACATTGTCTTCCACGCTAAGCTTGCCGAAAAGCCGGATATTCTGGAAAGTCCGGGCAATGCCGATTCGGCTAAGGGCGGAACTTTTCATCTTTCCCGCGTTGTGAACCCGGCCTTTTTTATCCCAAAAATCAATTTCGCCTTCCGTGGGGGTATAAATGCCCGAAAGCATGTTGAACACTGTGGTCTTTCCCGCTCCGTTGGGACCGATAAGCCCGACCAGTTCCCCTTCGGCAAGCTCGCAGGAAAAGCCGCTTACCGCCTTGAGTCCGCCAAAATCTATGGAAAGGTCCTTCACCTTGAGCCGCAATTCAGGCATTGGCGGCTCCTTTTTTTCCGGACCTGCCGGTAATCCGGTCCCAGGTTTGTACAAACGAAAATTCTTTCATACCCAAAAGCCCCTGGGGGCGGAACAGCATGACGAGGATCAGTATAAGCGGATAGATAAGCAGCCGGTAATCCTGGAGGAAACGAAGGGCTTCCTGCAGGTAGGTAAGGATGTACGCCGCTATAATCGAACCGGTCATCGACCCCATGCCGCCCAGCACCACATAAATAAGGAAGTCGATTGATTTAAGGAACTGGGCGTTGGCCGGCTGAACAAGGCCCACGACCATCGCGTAGAACGATCCGCCTATGCCCGCGACAAACGCGGCGATCACAAAACCGGTCATCTTGTAACGGAACACGTCGATGCCGCAGGAATTGGCGGCAATCTCGTCTTCCCGGCAGGCCATTATCGCCCTGCCGTAACTTGAACGCAGAAAATTCTGCAGCAGCGCCAGGGTAACAATCAACGCGGCGGTAACGGCAAAAAGGGCCAGCGCGTAATTGGGCGGCGCCATAATCGTGGCAAACTGCCTGCCGTTGGGGCCGCCGGTAATGGACTTGAGGTTGATAAACACGACCCGGATAATCTCGCCGAAACCGAGGGTAACAATGGCAAGGTAGTCTCCGGAAAGTTTGAGCACCGGGAAGCCGATAAGAAAACCGGCAACCGCCGTTAAAAGCATCGCGCAGATCGTAGCCAAAGGAAGGGGAAGGCCGGCGTCCAGGTGGAAGAAGATACAGCTGTAGGCGCCTATGGTAAGAAAGCCCGCCTGCCCCAAAGAAAGCTGGCCGGTTATTCCCACTATCATATTAACCGAAATAGCCATAAGGGCGTTAACCCCGCCCATCGCGATAATATGGGCGGTATAGTTGTCAAGCAGACCCGCCTTCATCAAAGCCACGGGAAGAAAAGCCGCCAGAATACCCGCCGCGCAAAGGATAACCGTCGTCCGAACCGGGAACGCTGTTCCCCGTGTTTGGGAATTTATCACACCTTCACCCTCGTTTTACTGCCGAGTATGCCGGTCGGTTTTATCAACAGAACGATAATTAAAATTGAGAACGAAATAGCGTCGCTGAACTGGCTTGAAATAAAGCCTTTGGTAAACGTTTCAGCGACGCCCAGGATAAAGCCTCCGAGCATCGCGCCGGGTATGGAACCGATGCCGCCCAGAACCGCCGCGACAAACGCCTTGAGGCCGGGCATCATCCCCATAAGGGGATTAACCTGGGGATAGGCCGAAGCGTAGAGTACGCCACCGGCGGCGGCCAGCACGGAACCAAGGGCAAACGTAAACGAAATGATCCCGTTAACCGGAATTCCCATAAGGCTTGCCGCGCTGACGTCGAAAGAAACCGCCCGCATGGCCTTTCCCCGTTTTGTGTAATTTACTATGTAATTCAGCCCAAGCATCATAAGGGCAGAAAGGATAATCACGATTATTTGAATATTGGAAATCGAAAGGCCGCCGAACTGGTAATTGACCACTTCCGGCCGGGGAAACTGGCGGGGATTTGGGCCGATAAACGGCAGTACCCGCGCGCCGTTTTCAAGAATAAGGCTTATGGCAATCGCCGTAATAAGGGAATTGAGCCGAGGCGCGGAACGGAGAGGCCGGTAGGCCAGGCGTTCAATGCCCACGCCGAAACCCGCGCAGATGATCATCGACACGACAAACGCGGCAAGCATCCCCGCGGGACCCGCTCCTATGGCGCCAAGCACAAAAAAAGCCGCGTAGGCGCCGACCATAAGAATGTCTCCGTGGGCAAAATTGATAAGAAGCACAATGCCGTACACCATGGTATAACCCAGGGCGATAAGGGCGTAAATCGAACCGAGAGACACTCCGTTAATTAACTGTTGTAAAACAATCATATTCCATGTATTCCATTAGTAGTTGTGGATTTTAAAATCACCACCACGGAGTACACGGAGTTACACGGAGGAAAAACCAGATTTATACCAAAAACTCCGTGAACCTCCGTGGTTTTTTCTTTCTTTACCATACCAGACGTATCTTCCTCATAAAAACTGTTTAGACTATACAAGATACCAGGCAGCCGGTAAAGGAAAGGGGTAAGCTCACCCCTTTCCTTTAAGCGCCATATATTACTTGGGGTTAACCGTAGTCTTGTAAGCGTTGGAGAGTTTTCCGCCTTTGTTGACGATTTCCAAAATCGCCGCACCCTTGATCGGATCGCGGTTGGAGTCAAAACGGATATTCCCGGTTACATAGGGGCCGTTAAGTTTAGCTATGGCGGTTTTTACCGCCGCCGTGTCAAACGTTCCCGCGGCTTTGATTCCGTTGGCGACCAGCATCAACGTGTCGTAGCCAAGGGCGGCGAACTGTGAAGCGGGCCTGTTGTACTTTGCCTGGTAGGCTTTAACAAAAACCTGGCCTTTGGGATCGGTGGTGTCGGCGGCAAAACCCGCCGACCAGAAACCGTTAAGGGCTTCGTCGCCGGCGTTGTCGATAAGGCCGTCCCAGCCGTCGCCGCCAAGAAGCGCTACGCGAATCCCCTGAGCCCGAAGCTGTTTTGCCTGGAGGGCTACGTCGTTGTAGTAGTTGGGAAGGTAGACTACGTCGGGATTGGCCGAGCGAATCCGGGTTACCTGGGCGTTAAAGTCCACGTCGCCTGACTGGTAGGCTTCGACGGCGACAACCTGTCCGCCGTTTTTCTTGACCTGCGCCTTGAACGCTTCCGCAAGACCGGTAGTG
>JAITBL010000201.1 GCA_031283575.1 Treponema sp.
TGTAAGCCTGTATAAGACTCAGCTTATGTGTCGCTTTATGCGCCAATTGCACGTTTACGCCTCGCGCGCGGCAGTCACCGTAAATCCTTATAATATAAGGATTTACGCAAGTAAAAAAATCCTTCGGTCGGGCAACCCGGATTCGAACCGGGGACCCCAAGTCCCCCAGACTTGTACGCTAACCAACTGCGCTATTGCCCGGCAGAAGGATCCTGTTCTGATATTTTAATCTAACCGTTTTGGTTTCAATTGTCAAGGTGGACAGCCGTTTCGTTCCGCGGCAGGACGGAATGGTTTTTCATCGATCGCAGCCGCCGCAGCTCAGCGGCCATAAAGACGGCGGTCAGCGCGGTGGAAAAAAGATCCGCCACGGGCATGGCAAAGAAAACGCCGTTAAGGCCAAAGAAGCGCGGCAGCAGTAAAAGCAGGGGCAGGTACAACAGTATCTGCCGCGACAGGCTCAAGACCGTACTTTCAAGCGGCTTTCCCACGGCCTGAAAATACGACGCGGAAAACACTTGAAAGCCTATGACGGGCAGCATAATACAGCTTACGCGCAGGCAGAGTATGCCCATGTCCATAAGCGCTCCCTTTTCGTTGCGGAACACGGCGATAAAAAAACCGGGGGAAAGCTGCGCCAAAAGAAAACCCGCGGCCGCAAAAATGGATCCGGCAATTACCGAAAGTTTATATGTCGAAAGCACGCGCTCATATTTTTTTGCGCCGTAATTGTATCCGATGATGGGCTGGGCGCCCTGGTTAAGTCCCATGAGCGGCATATAGATAATCACCAAGATGCTGTAGACTATTCCCATGGAGGCAACCGCGATGTCCCCGCCGTACGCATGCAAAATACGGTTCTGCATTACGCCGACAAGACTCATGGCAAGCTGCATCGCGAACGGGGCAAAACCTATCGCAAGTATCTGGGCGGTAAGTGTTGGCTCAAGACGCATCAGCGCCGGACGAAAACGGAGCATGGTGCGCTTTGAGTTAAAGTAGTACATAACCCAGACAAACGAAATGAACTGCGATATGATCGTCGCCCAGGCCGCGCCGGCAATGCCCCATCCAAAACCGAAAATAAAAATCGGGTCCAGGATGATGTTGATCACGGCGCCTATGATCTGGGTAAACATCGATGTTTTGGGATGTCCGTCGGATCGTATAAAATGATTGATCCCCGGTCCCATGGCGCTGAACACGCCGCCGTAGAGTATAATCCGCAGGTATGTTTTCGCAAAAGGAAAAACCGCTTCGCTTGCGCCAAGAATAGGTATAATATCATCCAGAAAAAGAAAGCTCGCGGCAATGACGATGCCGGGAACAAAAAACAGCAGAAGAAAAGCGTGGCTCATGATTTTTTCCACCATATCGCGGCGGCCCTCGCCCATGCGTATGGAGAACAGTGAGTTGGCCCCAATACCGATGAGCATTGATGAAGCCTGTAACGCCATCATGAGCGGCATAACGACAGTGATGCCCGCAATTCCCAGCGGGTCCACTCCCTGACCCACATAGATACGGTCTACAATATTGTAAACAGCGTTAACGAGCATTCCGATAATGGCGGGAAGCGAAAACTCGACAAGAAGCTTTCCCGTGCCTGTTGTCCCTATTCTGTCTGTCTGATTCAAAATTTGGCCTGTCGGTTAATGATGATGCCGCGCTGTCAGCGGCGTGTAATCCCTGCGCTTTTGCACACATTTGTAAGCGGGGCGTATGATGCGGCCGCCGGCGACGATCTCTTCGAGCCGGTGGGCACACCAGCCCGCGACGCGGCTTACGGCAAAAAGCGGCGTGTACAGTTCCGGCGGAAGTCCCAGCATTTTGTACACAAAGCCCGAATAGAAATCCACATTGGCGCAGATCTCCTTGTCGGAGCCTTTAACTTTTTTAAAAATTTCGGGCGTCAGGCGGTCGATAAGGCAGTAAAGATCAAATTCGGCGGCGAGTTTTTTTTCCTGCGCCTGTACGGCGGCTTTTTCTTTAAGGAGTACGGCGCGGGGGTCGCTTTTCGTGTAAACGGCGTGGCCCTGTCCGTAGATAAGGCCGGAACCGTCGTGGGCCTCGCCGCGCAGAATGCGGGCAAGGTAGTCGGCCACTTCGCCTTCGCTGTCCCAGCGTTTTACCGCGCCTTTAATTTCGTCCATCATCCGCATTACCTTGATATTGGCGCCGCCGTGCTTGTATCCCTTAAGGGATACAAGACCCGCGCTGACGGCGGAGAAGGTATCCGTATCGGCCGATGAAACAAGGTGAACGGCAAACGTCGAATTGTTGCCGCCGCCGTGTTCGGCGTGAAGGATCAGGGACAGGTCGAGCAGTTCCGCCTCAAGGCGGGTAAAGCGCTGGTCGGGCCGTATCAGGGAAAGCACGGTTTCCGCGCTGCCGCAGGTCGAATCGGGCATGTGGATAATAAGGCTTTCATGATCGTAGTAATGTTTTTTTGCCATGTAGGAATACGCCACAATCGTGGGAAAGCGGGCAATCAGTTCCAGGCACTGGCGCAGAATATTTTCGGGCGACCGGTTTTCCGGATCCTCGTCGTAGGAATAGAGGGTAAGCACCGAGCGGGCAAGCTTGTTCATAATGTCCCGCGAGGGCGCCTTCATGATTGAGTCTTCGGCAAAATTGTGGGGCAGGGCGCGGCAGTTTCCCATAAGGGTCGTAAAATCTTCGAGTTCCCGCCGCGTGGGAAGTTCGCCAAAAAGAAGCAGGTACGAGGCCTCCTCAAAACCATAACGGCCTTCGGCGGAAGCGCTGCGCACCAGATCTTCAACGTCAATGCCCCGATAGTAGAGTTTGCCCTCCTGGGGTATTTTTTCACCTTCATCAATAATATAACCGTGAACATCGCCGATACGGGTAAGCCCCACCAGAACTCCGGTGCCGTCGCTGTTTCGCAGGCCGCGCTTGACATTGTAGCGGTCGTAGAGTTCCGTATTGATAAAGCTGTTTTCGTCAAGGCGTTTAATATAGCGGTTAATGGGGTTTCTCCTGTTCGCGGATCTCCACCCGCCGGATTTTGCCGCTGATCGTTTTGGGCAGCTCGCTGACAAATTCGACAATGCGGGGATACTTGTACGGGGCGGTGTTTTTTTTGACGTGGTTCTGCAGTTCCTTTTTAAGTTCTTCCGAGGCGGTCCAGTCTTTTGCCAGAACCACGGTCGCCTTGACCACGGCGCCGCGGTCCGGATCGGGAACGCCGGTGATCGCACATTCAAGTACGGCGGGGTGTTCTACCAGAGCGCTTTCCACTTCGAAGGGGCCGATGCGGTAGCCGGAACTTTTAATCACATCGTCGGAACGGCCCACAAACCAGAGGTAGCCGTCTTCGTCGCGCCAGGCCATGTCGCCGGTGTAATAAATTCCCCCATGCCACACGGAAGAGGTCAGTTCCTGGTCGCGGTAGTATCCGTCAAATATTCCCAGCGGCCTGCGCCTGCCGGTGCGCACCACAAGCTGGCCTTCTTCGCCCATATCACAGGAACTGCCGTCATCGCGGATAAGGTCGATGTCGTACCCGGGCGAGGGCTTTCCCATGGAGCCGGGCTTGGGTTCCAGCCAGGGGTAGGTGCAGACGGTAACGGTAAGTTCGGTTTGTCCGTAACATTCCCTCAGCTTGATGCCGGTTCCTTCCCTAAAGCGTTCGTAGATTTCGGGTTCCAGCGGTTCACCGGCCACGGTACAGTGTTTAAGGGCGGAGAAATCGTACTTCCCAAGATCTTCTTTGATGAAGAAACGGTACACCGTGGGGGGCGCGCAGAAAGTGCTTACCCTGTGCCTGGTAATAACGCCGAGAATTTCCTGGGGCACAAAGCGGTCGTAATCGTAAACAAAGAGGGCGGCGCCGCAGAGCCACTGACCGTAGATCTTGCCCCAGGCGGCCTTGGCCCAGCCCGTGTCGGCAACGGTGATGTGCAGGCCGCCGGGAATGACCTGATGCCAGAAGCGGGCGGTAGAAATATGTCCCAGCGGATAGGCGAAATTGTGCTGAACCATTTTTGGCATTCCCGTGGTGCCCGAAGTAAAATAGAGGAGCATGATATCGGCATTGGTATTTACCGCGGGCGGCCGCGCGAATTCGGCGTCCGCTTTTTCCATGCGCGATTTAAAGTCGGTCCAGTCCGCGCCGGCAGGCTGCGCGCCGTCGTGGACGCCGCGCATGAACGCTTTATAGCGGAGGGTGGACGCCCCTTCGGCGCGGAGTTTTGTTTCCGCTTCGTCAACGGCGCCCATGATCTTTGCGTCGTCCACGCAGACAATGCCGGCAATATCCGCGGCCTTGCAGCGGTAGACAATGTCCTTGCTCGTCAAAAGATGCGTTGCCGGTATGGCAATCGCGCCGAGTTTGTGGAGCGCGAGAAGGGCGGGCCAGTATTCCCAGCGGCGTTTCAAGATCAACATGATGGGATCGCCCTTTCCGATGCCGGCGGCCTTAAAGGTATTGGCCGCCTGGTTGGAAAGCGCTTTAATGCCGGTATAGGTAAAAGAAGCTTCCGCGCCTTTTTCGTCACACCAGAGCATGGCCCGCTCGCTTCCTTTTGAAGCCGCAAGCTCGTCCATCACATCCCAGGCAAAATTAAAATTTTCCGGAACGTTCACGGTAAAATTGTCGTAAAAATCCTCGTACGAGGTAAAGTCTTTTCGGGGCAAATATTTGTCAAGCAGATCCACACATACTCCTTATTATACGATGAAAATCGGAAGTTACGCGAAGCGTAACGTATACTCCTTAATGTACGCGGCAATTTGCCGCGATGAAAAAATCGGGTTATAACACCATGGCGAGAAAGCGGGCGCCCTTTCCTCCCAGCGCTTTCATGCCGTGGAGTTCATTGGAATCGTAATAGATCGCGTCTCCGGGACCCAGTTCTTCTTCATGGCCTCCCACGGAAATAAGGAGTCTTCCTTCGAGTACGTAATCAAACTCCTGCCCCGGGTGAGTGTTGAGACTTAACGGCCTGTCTTCCGTTTCCGGCTCCGCTTCCACCAAAAAAGGTTCGCCCCTTTTGTTGTGGAACTTGTAGGCGAGGTTCCAGTAACGGTACATGGGCCGCCTGCTTACTTCGGGCGCTTTATCGCCGCGCGTGACACAGTAGGTCGTGAGGCGCGAAGGCTTTCCGCTGATAAGCTCGGTCAGGTCAACCTTGAAGCGGGCGGCGATTTCCACCAGGGAACCCACGGGAAAATCGGCCTCGCCCGATTCCCAGCTGCGGTATTCGCCGGGGTGAAACCCCAATTCCCTGCTGAACTCCTCCAGCGGAATCTCGGCGATTTCGCGGAGCACCTTAACCCGCGCGGCAATTTCTTTTGATTCTTCGTTCATGCGCTTCTCCTGTTTTTCGCAGTGGGGTCTAATACCCCGCCCAGGGGCGGGGAGTTTCGTTCGCGGCGGGCCTGATACTCCGCCGCGATCCGGCGTGTTTGATCCGCGCTATTGTCCCGCGCACAGCTTGAGCCGGGGAATAAGCTGCTCCGGAAAATCACGGCCAAAAAAATACTGGTACTGATACTTTGCCTGACGGACAAGCATATCAAATCCGTTAAGAATTTTACAGCCCGCCGTCAGGGCGCGTCTTAAAAACGCCGTGCGGTGGGGATTATAGATAAGGTCCATTACCGTTTCGCTTCCCTTGAAAGGATAGAGGGCAAAGGGATCGTCTTCCGTATGGGGAAAGGTTCCCACCGGCGTTGTTTGTATAATAACGTCGGAATACCTGTCCATAAGATCGAGGCTTTGGCTTTCAAGGCCGCCCCACTTGTAGTTATAGTGATGGGCCAGATCGCGGGCCCGGCCGGAATTGCGGTTAAGGACAAGGCATTTTCCCTTAAGGCGAAAAATTTCACGCACCGCCGCTTTGGCGGCGCCTCCCGCGCCAATCACGGTAAACCTGAGGCCCCGAAAATTTTTTCGCTCCATAAACGTTAAAAGCGATTCGGAAAAACCAACGACGTCGGTGTTGATGCCGCTCCGGTTTTCACCGTCAAAGCGGAGCGTGTTGCAGGCGCCCACCTCGTCTACGGTATCGGAAGCTGATCCAAGAAAGGGAATGATCGCTTCCTTGTAGGGAACGGTAACCGAAGCGCCGGCAAGATTGATCTCCCGGGCAAGGTCAAGAAAGTTTTCAAGATCATCCGTGGGAAAGGGAAGATATATGGCGTCGATCTTTTCGTGGTTAAATACCGTGTTAAAGATCAGGGGGCTCAACGTTGTCTTGAGCGGGTATCCCACGACGCCGAACAGTTTTGTCTTTGCGCTTAACGAACGAAAACGGTAAACCTCCGACAGGTTGCGGGGATCGAGCTGGCCCGGCGAGGCCGCGGGAAAGTCTTTTTCTCCGGCCGCGGCGGTGTAGGAAAGGTGGGAACCCAGCAGCTCGGCGAGGATGCGCGTATTCTCGCCCAGATCCCCCATGCACACAAGAATTTTTTCCAGGTCCGAAGTTTCCTTCGCGGCGCGGTACACCGTGATTACATCGCCAAGGTTTTGGGGCATGACCGCCGCCTTGACAATTTCGTTGCCGACGCGGCGCATATTGCGCAGACGGGGAACAATGTCGCCCACGCCGCTAAAATTGTGGAATGACCGGATGATTCTTGTACCGAAGGTACGCGCGGCGTCTTCCAGGCCGGGGACTTCCAAATCCTCTTCAAAGTCCACGTAGGCAAAGTTTCGCCTGCGATCCGCTTCGGCAAAGGCCAGCCCCTTGGAGAGCAGCGACACGCGGGAGCCTTCGCCGTTGTCAAAGAGGCCGCCGTCGATACGCCGCCTTACCGTCAGGATGACGGGAAGCCCCGCCAGTTCGGGAAAAGTTCTGATCGAAAAACGTTCGTCGGGATCGAGGTAGTCTACCCGCAATTCAGCCATGTCGATGTAAGGGCGGTATTTGTCGAGTACTTCCAGGTCCCTGGCTATAGTTTTCCCTGTCAGGCATAAACAGATTTTTGCCATTTACGCTCCTAAAAATCGGACCGGAAAATATAAATGCCCTCGCTGCGGTTCGACGAGGTCCAGTTAATGCGGACCATGATGGGCCACACCCTGCTGGGCCGCTGGTAGAGACTGTAACCTTCAAAGTCCCTGCCTTCGCCCAGAACGCGGTTGACCGCGGCGCGGGGGTCGCCTTCCTTGACGCCGTAAGCCGTCTTGACCCGAATCTGCCACACCCTGTCGAGGTAGACGTAGTATTCCCCCGACTCATAGATGAAGACAACGTCGTCCTGCCACTCGGCGATGCCCCGCACCGCCTTGACCTGTTTGGGCACGCCGAAACGGGCGACAAGATCGCTGAGGGTCGCGCCGACCAGCATGGCCGGATCCTGGGCGATGTCCTGGACGCCGGGCGCCGCGGAAGTTCCCTGGGTAAAAAGGGGAAGGGCAAGGCAAAAAAACATGCAGACGGCAATAATTCTTTTCATTTTTACGCCGCCCGCTATTGGGAATTTGAGAGCGGGGCTATTTGATCCAGCGCGAGGCCCTCGACCGGCTGGTTGATCACCTGCCGGTTGATTTCACGGTCAAGCATGGAAAGAATAATCGTGGAACCGTAAGGCAGCCGGTACGGCACGGAAATTTCCCCGCCTGAATGATTGACGGCGACAAGGCGCTGTCTGCCGCCGTTGGACAGTTCCGCCTCGACCGTTACCGGAAGGGGATAGGGATTCTGGGGCAGCCGGTAACTGTATATGCCCACCACTTCGCCCGCGCCGGGAACGGGGGCGATCAGGGTTACCGAAAGCTGATCGCCGGGCCTTATTTCCTGTCCGGCCCCGGGGTTTTGGGCTATTACCGTGTCGGGCCGCTCGTTCCCCGACGCGGGGCGTATCGTAAAACTAAAATTCACCTGGGCCTGGCTGATCCGCTCCAGCGCCTGATTCATCGTCAGACCCCGCACATCGGGAACGGCGATTCTCGTGTTTTCCGGCCCGCGGCTTACAACCAGTTCGAGCGTGGTGGAACCGGTAATATCCGTATCCGGCCCTGGATTTTGCTGCAGCACCGTTCCGACCGGTTCGGAAGAATACTGGTACATAAAGGGCTCCCGCAGCGTCAGCGAGAGCAGGGGATTCTGCGCCCGCAATGAGGCCAGCGCCGAACGCGCGTCGCCGATGTTCTTTCCAATATAATTGCCGATTTTGTCGAGCGCCATACCCTGGCTCATCACGAGGTTGATCCGCCGTTCGGCCTTGACAATGGTGCCCGCCTCGGGCTCCTGTTCGAGGATCAGGCCGCGGTCGCTGTCGTTTTCGGTGGATCGCAGCTGCAACAGGGGAAAGAGATCTTTTTCCTGTAGTTCAAGAAGCGCCTGGGTAAGATCGCGGCCCACGACATCGGGGACCATAACCTGCTCCTTGCCCTGCACGGCGATAAGGAACACCGAAAGGGCAATCAATCCTACAAAAACAAGCAAACCTATGGTAAGGGAAATAAAGAGTTTAAGATGGTTTCCCATGTAGTCTTCGATACTTTCGAGATCGAAACTGAAATTAAACGCCATAAATCAAGTACCCCCTGAAAGACAGGAACCAATCAAATCCCCTGCGCCGTTTAAGAAGGCCCGCCAGGGAAGAGCTTTTTTGGTCTGATACTGAAGGTATGAAACCGCAAGCACCCCGTCTCCTGTTTGTATCAGTATACCGAATTCCCTGTCCTTGCCCAAGACCTGGCCGGGGACAGGTCCGTTACCGGCCGCCTTACCGGCGTCAGCAAAAACTCCATTAATGCTTGCCTCCAGAATAATGATGGTCTTGCCCTTGTGGGCTGTCCGCGCCAGCGGCCAGGGGAAGCAGGCCCTGATCTGGGCGTCTATTTCCGCCGCGCTTTTGTTCCAGTCGATGATACCCCGCGCCCTATCCAGCAGGGTACAGTAACTGGCCTCGCCCTGCTGCGGCCGCCCCTCCAGGGCCGCCGCTCCTTCGCGGTCCAGCCGCGCGAGCAGTCCGGCCAACAGTCCCGCCCCCGCGGCGGCGGCCTTTTCGCTCAAAACGGCGGTGGTTTCCCTGCCGTTAAGGGGAATTTCCTGCCGGCAGAGCAGGTCCCCCTCGTCCATGCCGGGGGCCAGACGCTGGATCGTAACGCCGCTCAGCGTGTCGCGGCGGAAAATCGCCTCCTGCAAGGGGGAAGGGCCGCGGTATTTGGGAAGCAGTGACGGATGGATGTTGATTCCCCCCAAAGGAAAGAGGGCGAGAAATCGGGGGCCAAAGATGCGGCCGTAGGCAAAGGAAACGAGCAGATCCGGCCGCAGGGCGGCGACGGCCTCGCGGGCCTCCGCGCGCAGGGCGTCGAATTTCAGGACGGGAATTCCCAGGCCGGCGGCCGCTTTGGCAACATCGCCGGGTTCCTCCCGCCCGCCGCGGCCCCGCGCGCTGTCGGGATTGGTCAGCGCCGCCGCCAAAACACAGGCGCTTTCGGAAGCGGCCTCAAGGGAGGGTACGGCAATGGCGGGGTTTCCGGCAAAGACAAGGCGCATCAAGCGCCCCTTGCCGTGGTTTTGTTTACTTTTTTGGCGGCCTGCCCCAGTTTGGCAAGGAGTTTGTTCCGCTTTACTTCGTTCACGCGGTCGATAAAGAGCACGCCCTCAAGATGATCGTATTCATGCTGAATAACGCGGGCAAGGATGCCCGAAACTTCGAGCGTAAAGGCGCGGCCCTTTTCGTTCCACGCCTGTATCCTGATTGACTGGGGCCGGATCACCTCGGCCCAGAGGCCGGGCAGCGAAAGGCAGCCTTCTTCGTACTTTGCCTGCTCCTGGCTGGTCCAGATAATGGCCGGGTTGATAAAGACACGGAACTGGTCCCCTTCGGCATGGGTTACAAAAATACGCTGCAAAAGCCCCACCTGGGGCGCCGCCAGGCCCACCCCCTTGTCTTTTTCCATGAGGCGCCGCATTTCCGTCACGGTTTCGCGGATTTTGTCGTTAATGTCCCTGACGGGCCCGGCCTTTTGCCGTAACGTTTTGTCGCCCGGGGCATCGTCACAATGCGCGAAATGAATCACTTCCATGTCCAGATAATAGCGGAAAAACACGGACAGGACAAGAAATCGCGGAAATACGCGCAGGCGGAAAAACCCAAACCGGCCGGTCGCTTTTACAAGTCCCCGTTCCCCGCTATACTTTAGCTGATGAAACCCGCAGCGAATCCTTCCGCGGTAATTGAAATCGGCTCCACCGGCATCAGACTTCTCGTTGCCGAATACAGCGAGGGGGAACTGCGCGTTCTCGATCAGGCGGGAAAGGCGGCGGCCCTGGGACGGGACGTGTTTACTTCCGGCGCGGTAAGCCGCGAGAGTTTTTTGGAATGTCTGTCCGTGCTGCAGGGCTTTCGCGAGCAGATGGGCGCCTGGGGAATCGGCAACGATTCCATTCACGTGATCGCCACCAGCGCCGTCCGGGCCGCGCGGAACCGCGACATTTTTACCGACCGCCTCCGCCGCGAAACGGGGCTTCCCGTTACGGTTATCGAGGGAATCGAGGAAAACCGGCTTATGTACCTTGCGGTACGTTTTGCCCTCAAGCACGAAATTCCCCGCTTTTGGCGGGCCGCGGCGATGATACTCGATGTCGGCGGCGGTTCCACCGAAATCATGTTTCTGCGCCGGGGAAAAATGGCGGCGGCCCATTCAATACGCCTGGGCACCATTCTGGTAGACGAAAAAAGCCGGCGCGGCGCTTCGGCCCTTTCGATGGATCGCTACCTTAACGAAAATGTCCGCAATACCCTGGACTTTCTTAATGACGAGATGGAACTTTCCCATATCAGCATATTGGCCGCTACCGGCTCCGACGCGCGGCACGCGGCGCGGCAGATTGGGCGGAAACTGAACGAACACTGCAGCATTATCGACCGCGAAGATTTTCTTTCTTTTGTCAAAAAAATTAAAAACGATACCGTCGAAGACAGCGTACGCAAATTTCACATCCCCTATGCCGACGCCGAAGGCTTTGTGCCCGGCATGCTTTTGTACCGGACTTTTCTTGAGCGCATCGCGGCCGGGGAAGTCGTGGTGCCGGACATCTCGGTACGCGAAGGTTACCTGATCGATCTCGCGCTGGGCGTTGACCGCGGACTACAGCGTGACTTTGCCGCCCAGATCATCGCGTCGGCGGTGAATCTGGGGCGGCGCTTCCGCTTTGACGAGGAGCACAGCCGCCATGTCGCGGACCTTTCGCTTACCCTGTTTGACGCGCTTCTTCGTGAACACGGCATGGAAGGCCGCGAACGCATCCTGCTGGAAACGGCCGCCCTGCTCCACGACATAGGCATGTTTATACGGGGTTCCGGCCACCAGAGACACGGCCAGTACATCGTAAGCCATTCGGAAATCTTCGGCCTGCGCCAGGAGGATCTTGATATTATCGGCAACGTGATCCGTTATCACCGCGCCGAGCCGCCGAACCCCGCCGATATCGAGTACCTTGCCCTTCAGCGTGAAGAGCAGATCATGGTGCTTAAACTGGCGGGCATACTCCGTGTGGCCGACGCCCTCGATCGGGGCCATTCACACCGGATCAGCGCGATCAGCGTCGAGAAAAAAAGCGAAGCCCTGATCCTGCGGACCGGCGAGTCCTTCGATTTGTCCCTTGAACAAATCGGACTTGGCGAAAAGGCGGGGCTTTTTGAGGATGTTTTCGGATACAGGGTGCTCCTTCAATGAACCGCGGGGCAGGGCATTAAACCAGACTTTCGAACAGGAATTGTGTTATACTCGCCATGATGGATACAGCGTTGGTAAATAGGGCAAGTCCGTTGTTTTTTAACCGTGAACTCTCGTGGATCGATTTTAACGCCCGTGTTCTCGAAGAAGCGCTGCGAAGCGATCTGCCGCCGCTGGAACGGCTTCGCTTTGTCGCCATTGCTTCTTCCAATCTGGATGAATTTTTTATGGTGCGCATGGCCGCCCTAAAGCGGGCCGCGAGGCACAGCCCGGGCGAAAAGGATGAGGCGGAAACTGCCGCCGCGGCCCGGGACCTGGGCCCGCGGGAAACGCTGGGGGCGGCGGCGGTAAAAATCCGCTCCCTGCTCGCGCGGCTCTATGCCTGCCTTAACGGCGAAATACTTCCCGCCCTTGAAAAGGGCGGCATGCTTTTTCTCCGGCCGCCCTTTCAGGAGGCGGAAGAGGAATATTTACATTCATTTTTTTTGCGGGAAGCCGCGCCGGTGCTGACGCCGTTGCGCCTTGAGGAAGAAGCGCCGCAAATCGCCAACGGCAGGGTTTACGGCGCTTTTTTGCTGCGTCCGACCCACGCCGCGGATGTTCCGGTTTCCGCCGCGCCTGTCGCCGTGGTGGAAATTCCGCCGGTACTGGATCGCGTTGTCCGCCTGGAATCTTCCGGCACGGTTCTGCGCTGGGCCCTGCTCGACGATTTGCTGTTATGCTGGGGCGGCGCGTTCTTTCCCGGTTATCACGTCGTGGAAAGCATGATCTTCCGTGTTCACCGCGACGCCGATTTTTCGGTGGACGAAAGACGGGACGAAGACTTTATCGAAGCCATGGAAGAAGTGCTCGCCGGCCGCGAAAAATCCCGCGCCGTGCGTATGGCCTATTCCGCCGAAGGCGTTCTTAAGGAACGCCTTGCCGCCTCGCTCAAGCTTGAGGCGGAGGACCTCTACTTTGTTGACGGACCGCTCAGTCTGGCGAGTTTTTGGAGCCTGCTGAAGGTTGAGGGATTTGACAAACTGAAGGCGCGGCCCTTACGCCATTATCCCCATCCCGCCTTTTCCGCGGACGAATCGATCTTTGACACGCTGCGCAAGGGCGACGTACTGCTTACCCTTCCCTACCATTCGTTTGATCCGGTGGTGCGTTTTTTTGAGGAAGCCGCTTCGGATCCCCGGGTGGTGTCGATCAAAACGGCGCTCTACCGCACCAGCGGAGATTCGCCGGTGATCCGCGCCCTGGAACAGGCGGCCCTTAACGGAAAGCATGTTACCGCCGTCGTGGAACTCAAGGCGCGCTTTGACGAGGAACGCAACATCATTTGGGCAAACCGTCTGGAAAGGGCCGGCGTCATTGTCGTGTACGGTCTGGCCAGGCTCAAGGTACACGCCAAGACAAGCCAGATAATCCGGCGCGAACAGGGGGGACTGCGCCGTTATATTCACCTCTCCACGGGAAACTACAACGACAAAACAGCCCGCCTCTACAGCGACCTTTCCCTTTTTACCGTTCAGGACGAAATCGGCGCCGACGTTACGCAAATCTTCAATCTGCTCACCGCGTATTCAAACCTCGCGTCAATGAAAAAACTTGTTCTCGCTCCCACGGCCCTTAAAACAAAACTGCTTGATCTGATCAACCGTGAAGCGAAACGGGCCAGGGAAGGGGCGCCGGGAAAGATCATGGCGAAGATGAACGCCCTCGTTGACCGCGATATGATAGAAGCCCTCTATCGCGCCTCGCGGGAGGGAGTAAAAATTCTGCTCAATGTGCGGGGAATCTGTACCGCCGTCCCCGGCGTCCCCGGCCTTTCCGAAAACATCCGCGTCGTGAGCATTGTGGGCCATTATCTGGAACATTCCCGCATCATCTACTGTAACAACGGCGGCGCCGAAGAAGTATTTATTTCCAGCTCCGACTGGATGCCCCGCAATCTGGAACGGAGGGTGGAGCTGCTCATTCCCCTTCTTGATGAAAAAATCAAAAGCGAAGTAAAGGAAATTCTTGAATCCTATTTTAAGGATAACGTCCAGTCGTGGATGCTCGAAAGTTCCGGCGTCTGGAAACGTCTTGGCGCGGAAGGCGGCGAACTCTTCGAGGTACAGAAGTACCTGTCAAAACGGGCGGCCCGCGAGGAACCCCGCCCGCAAAATGAATTTGTCGTGCGCCGCAGACAGCCGCCGGAACGCTGACGGTGAAACGAATCATACTCAAGCGGGGTGAAGAAGACCGTATTCTCGCCGGTCATCCCTGGGTTTACGACAACGAAATCGATCGGGTGCTTGACGGAACAGGCGCGGCAAAGGCGGCGCGGCTTGAAGCGGGGGAATGCGCCGATGTCGAAGCCGTCGAGCGCGGCAGGCCCCGCTATCTGGGGCGGGCTATCGTCAACCCCGCCTCGAAAATTACCGCCCGTATTTACAGCCGTTCAAAAGAAGGCCTTGACAAGGGTTTTTTCAAGCGCCGCCTCCGCGAGGCAATAGCGCGGCGCGAGGCCGCGGGTTACAACCTGCGCCGCGATTCCGCGCGGCTGGTTTTTGCCGAAGCGGATTTTTTGCCGGGGCTTGTCATTGATCGCTATGTGGGAGTAAGCGCGCCGCATTCCGGCGAAACGCAATCATGGCTTGTCATACAATTTCTCGCCTGGGGCATGGACGCGCGGCGGGATATGATACTTGCGGCGCTCGCTGAAGTATGCGCCGCGTATCCGCCCGCTCCCCCGTTCATTGTCGAAAAGGACGCGCCGGTAAGGGAACTGGAAGGGCTTCCGCCGGCCGTTACGCCGGAGCGTATTCCCGAAATCATCATACGCGAAAACGGCCTTGATTTTTTTGCCGATCTTTCGGGCGGCCAAAAAACGGGATACTTCCTTGATCAGCGCGGCAACCGCCGGCTGGCCGCCCGCTATGCCGCCGCCCTTTCGGGCGGCCGCTTTCTCCGCGGGGAAAGCGGCGCTGCGTCCGGCGGCCATGAAGCGCCCCTGCGCATTCTCGACTGCTTTTCGTATACGGGCGGCTTTGCGCTGGCGGCGGCAAAATCCGCGCTCGCCGCGGCCGAATTTTCCGGCGCGGGGCCGGAGGCGAAAATAGAAGTTACCGCCGTCGACTCGTCGCCGCCGGCCCTGACCCTGGCGCGGAGAAACGCCGCCCTTAACGGCATCGAACTGCGTACGGCGGAAGCCGATGTGTTCGAATTTCTCAGGGGCGAAGGGCGGCGCAAAGCCAAATACGATCTGATCATCCTTGACCCGCCGGCCTTTGCCAAAACCAGACAGGCCCTGGAAGCCGCGCTGCGCGGCTACAGGGAGATCAATCTGCGGGCGATGAATTTGCTGTCAAAGGGCGGCGTACTGATTTCATCTTCCTGTAGTCAGGCGGTCGATGAAGGCGCCTTCAAACGAATGATAAACGAAGCCGCGGCGGACGCCGGACGCACGCTCATACAGGGAGATTTTCGCTGTCAGGCCGCCGATCATCCGATTCTCGTAGGGTACGGCGAATCCTGCTATCTCAAGTGCGGCTTTTACCGGGTTCTTTAGGTTGTCAATCTGTCAAGAGCGGCATTTGTCAATAGAGACATCTGTCAATATCGAGGAGAATACGATGAATGTAAGCGAAGCAATGGCGGGCCTCGCCCTGCAGATTGGAGTGATTTTATTTGCGGTGCGGCTGGGCGGAAGGCTGGTAAAAAAAGCCGGCGTCCCCGGCGTGTTGGGCGAACTGCTCGCCGGCGCCGTCATCGGGCCCTACGCGCTGGGCGGCATTCCCTTCCCCGGCTTTTCCGCAGGGCTTTTTCCCCTTGGCAAGGCGCTGGAAACAAGCGGAGGCGCTTTGGCGGTAAGCCCCGAACTCTACGCCTTCGCGTCGGTCGCGTCGGTCATTCTGCTTTTTTCATCGGGACTCGAAACGGACCTGGGGCTTTTTCTCCGTTATTCCGTGGCGGGCGGCATTATCGGCATAGGCGGCGTGGCCGTTTCCTTCGCGCTGGGCGCCGTCAGCGGAATAACGCTGCTGGGACTGCCGTTTATGGATCCCCGCTGCCTCTTTTTGGGAATTCTTTCCACGGCAACCTCCGTGGGAATAACCGCCCGCATTTTGCGGGATCAGAAAAAAATGGATTCGCCGGAAGGAGTTACGATACTGGCGGCGGCGGTGTTCGACGACGTACTGGGAATCATCGCGCTGGCCGTGGTGCTGGGCGTTGTCGCGGTACTCTCCGGCGCGGGTTCCGGCGGCCTTTCCGCTTCGGGCATTCTTGCCATCGCGGGCAAGGCGTTCGGTATCTGGCTTGGCTTTACCGCGCTGGGCCTTGCCTTTTCAAAACAGCTCGGTGAATTTTTAAAATTGTTCAAAACAAGTTTTGATTTTTCCATTCTCGCCCTGGGCATCGCCCTGCTTCTTGCCGGCCTTTTTGAAAAGCAGGGCCTGGCGATGATCATCGGCGCCTATGTGTCGGGAATGTCCCTTTCCAAAACCGACATCGCGGCAGTGATACAGGAACGGCTTCGATCGCTCTACGAATTTTTTGTCCCGATTTTTTTTGCCGTCATGGGAATGATGGTGAATGTGAAAGAAATTTTTTCGCCGCCCGTATTAATTTTCGGCGCCGTCTATACGCTCCTCGCCATAGCGGCGAAGCTGGCCGGCTGCGGATTTCCCGCGCTCGCGCTGGGCTTTAACGGCAGGGGCGCCCTCCGTATCGGTGCGGGCATGGTTCCCCGCGGCGAAGTCGCCCTGATCATCGCCGGCATAGGTTTGGCGGCGGGTATTTTGGACAACCGTATCTTTGCCGGCATCATCCTGATGACCCTGGTTACCACGCTGGCCGCGCCGCCGCTGCTTTCGGCTTTTTTACGCCTGCCAGGATCGGGGACCCGCAGGCCGGTCAGGGACGAAGACAGTTCCCAGAGCGTATGGGACTTTGGCTCGGACGAAATCGCCGACCTTGTTACCGACAGCCTCCTTAAGGATCTCCGTTCCGAGGGCTTTTATGTACAGATAATGAACATGGACGAGGGCCTTTCCCAGGCGCGAAAAAACGACATCGTCCTTGCCATCGCGCGAAAAGACAATGCCCTTGCCATAGAAACCCTCAGCGCCGACATGCCCCTGGTAAAAACGGCCGTCTACGAAGTGATCCTGCGCCTTAATGACACGATACAAAAACTCAAGGACTCCTCGAATCCGCATGAATTAAAAAAAGAAATCGCCGGCCTTGAGGGCCGTACCGAAGAGGGCGTCCTCTCGCTCATTACCCCGTCGCTGATAAACCTCGACCTGAAGGGTGAAAGCAAAAACGAAATTATCACCGAACTGGTTGATCTGCTCTCCTCGCACGGAAAACTCCTTGACCGCGATGAGGTACTGAAAGCCGTCCTGCAGCGTGAAGCTTCGATGAGTACCGGCATGGAACACGGCATTGCCCTGCCCCACGCCAAAACCGGCGGCGTGGACGATATCTGCGTTGCCGTGGGCGTCAAGAAAGCGGGCGTTGATTTTGGCTCCATTGACGGGGAAAAATCCCGCCTCTTTATCATGGTGATTTCGCCGAAAAAAGTTTCGGGGCCCCACATTCAGTTTTTGGCGGCCATCGGCGCCGTCCTGCGCGACGACATACTCCGCGAGGGGGTTATCGCGTCGGATTCGCGGGACGAAGCGGCCATGTTGCTGCGCAGCGTGAAGATTCCGCTTAAAGCGCCATGAGCGGACGCTTGCCATGAGCGGTCCCCGGGAACAGGCGGAAATGCTGGTTAACCGTCTGGTTAAACGCTGCCGTCATCTGCGCAAGTGGGCCCGCCGGATCAACTGCGGCGCGTTCAGGCTTTACGACCGGGACATCCCCGAAATCCCCCTGGCGCTCGACGCGTATTCCCGCGATCCCCAAAGCGGACGCGTCGACGCCGTATCGGGCGCGCTCTACCGGCGGCCCTACGAAAAGGATCAGGATGAAGAAGCCGCGTGGCTTTCACTTATGAAGACCGCCTGCGCCCGGGCCCTGGTTCTGAGCGAAGACCGTATTTTTTTGAAAGAACGCCGGCCCCAGCGGGAAGGTTTTCAGTACGGCAATCAAGGACATTCCGCGAATGTCCTTGATTCCGCCTGCAATTGTTTGCCGGGCGGGGAATCCGCAAAAACAGAATACGGCGGTGACGCGCTCGTCGTGCCCGAGGGGGATCTGCGTTTTCTCGTCAGGCTCGGCGGCTGTCTGGATACCGGCCTCTTTGGCGACCGCCGCCGCCTTCGCGCCCTGGTGCGCGACCGCGCGGCGGGCAGGCGCTTCCTCAATCTTTTCTGCTATACCGGATCTTTTTCCGTTGCCGCCGCAGCGGGCGGCGCCGTCTCGGTGGATTCGGTGGATATGTCGAACGGCTACCTGGAATGGGCGGCGTTTAACGGCGGGCTCAACGGCCTGCGCGCCGAAACGGCCGCGCCGGCCGCGTTTTACCACCGCGCCGCGGACGGCGCCAAAACGCCGCCGGCCGCCGGACAGCCGTGCCGCTCTACCCTTGTGCGCGCGGACGTCCTGCGCTTTTTGGCCGAAGCCGCGGCGGCGGGGCTTTCCTGGGACGCGATCATCCTTGACCCGCCGGCGTTTTCACATTCAAAAAAAATGGCCGGAACCCTCGACCTCAAGCGGGATCATCCCGCGCTGATCACTTCCTGCCTCGCCCTGCTCAAGCGCGGCGGCGTCCTCTATTTTAGCGCCCCTGTCAAAGGCTTCAAACTCGACACGGACGCCGTTTTAGGGGCCTTCCCCGGCGCGGAGATATCCGACATAAGCGGTAAAATGATCGACGAGGATTATAGGGGCAGGCGTATTCCCGCCTGCTTTACCTTTAACCTTTGATGTTGTATTTCTTGCGGAAGCGCTCGATACGGCCGGCGGTATCCACAAGCTTCTGTTTGCCCGTAAAAAAGGGATGACAGGCGGAACAGATTTCTACCTTGAGATCCTTGACGGTGGATCGGGTTTCGATCACGTTGCCGCAGGCGCAGCTTATCGTGGCCGCTTCATATTTCGGGTGTATCTTCTCTCTCATTCTCAACCTCTCCTGCAGTATACCGGAAAAAGACGCTTTGGTCTACTCTACGGCGGCCGCCCCCGTGTTCATGGAACGGAGGAACGCCTCATTATTCTTGCTTTTCTTCATCCTGTCAACCAGAAGTTCAATAATCTCAATGTCGTCCATGGGGTTGATCACCTTGCGGAGTATCCATATCTTCTGGAGTTCATCTTCCTTAAGAAGAAGTTCTTCTTTGCGGGTGCCCGACTTTTTGATGTTGATTGCCGGAAAGAGCCGCCGGTCGCTGATTCGGCGATCCAGGTCGATTTCCAGGTTGCCCGTGCCCTTGAATTCCTCAAAAATCACCTCGTCCATACGGCTGCCGGTCTCGATAAGGGCCGTCGAGATGATCGTAAGGCTTCCCCCGCCTTCGATATTGCGGGCGGCGCCGAAAAAGCGTTTGGGTTTGTGGAGGGCGTTGGAATCAACACCGCCCGACAGGATCTTGCCCGAAGCGGGAACCGTCTGGTTGTAGGCGCGGGCAAGGCGGGTAATGGAATCGAGCAGGATCACCACGTCTTTTTTGTGTTCCACAAGGCGCTTTGCCTTTTCCAGGGCCATTTCCGTTACCTGCACGTGGCGGCTTGCCTGTTCGTCAAAGGTCGATGAAATTACCTCGGCGCGAACGGTACGCTCCATATCGGTTACTTCTTCGGGACGCTCGTCGATCAGAAGCACGATCAGGTACACCTCGGGATGATTCGTCGTAATGGCGTTGGCGATCTTCTGCATCATGATCGTCTTGCCCGTGCGGGGAGGGGCCACAATGAGGGCCCGCTGACCCTTGCCTATGGGGCAGAAAAGATTGATGATCCGCTCGCTTATCCCCTCGGTGGCGGTTTCAAGATTGAGCTTGGTGTTGGGATAGAGGGGCGTGAGGTTGTCGAAGGGAATGCGGTTCTGGGCCACGGTGGGGTCGTCATAGTTGACCGTTTCCACGCGGAGCATGGCGAAAAAGCGTTCCTGCTCCTTGGGGCTGCGGATCTGGCCGTAGACGGTATCCCCGGTTTTAAGGGCAAAGAGCCGTATCTGGCTGGGAGAAATATATATGTCGTCGGGGCCGGGCAGATACGAATTCTGGGGACTCCGCAAAAAGCCGTAACCATCGGGCAAAATTTCCAGCGAACCGTACGCGTAGATAATGCCGCCCCGCTCGGTGTGGGCCTTTAAAATCGAAAAAATAATTTCCTGTTTTTTCAGGGCCATCATGTCTTCGTGGGTAATATTGTAGGACGCCGCCAGTTCCCGCAGGTCTACCATATTAAGCCTGATAAGCTCGTTGATCGAAAGCCGCGGCTTGCCGTTTTCTTCCCCTGTCCGGGGCTCGGGCTTCCCGTAAATATCGGGCATTGAGGGAAGCCTCGGCATAAAGCCGTTTACCTGAACCGGCGCCTCCGCGGCCGGCGCTTCGTCCTGCTCCTGAATACCGGCGCTTTCCACCGCTTCGCCTGTCCGGCGCGCCCGCACCACGACCCTGTTTCCGTCTTCACCGCCCGCTCCCCGGGCGCCTTCATCAAACGAAGGCTGTTCCGCGGATTTTACCACACGGGGTTTCCTTACATAGGCCATTACCTATACTCCTGTTCCAATTTGGCAAGTATTTGTTCCAGCGCCGCCCGGGCCGCTTTGAGCCGCAGCTCGTTCCGGGGGCTGTTAAAGTGATATTTTACGGCTTCCGCCGTTTTTCCCCTGAGCGCGACGGCGATCCACACCGTTCCCACCGGAACCTCCGAACCGTCGCCGTCGGGGCCGGCAAGGCCGGTTATCGAGAACGCGGCGTCAACACCGCTTTTGTCAAGCGCGCCCCGGACCATGGCCAGGGCGCATTCACCGCTCACCAGTCCGTATTTTGCGAGGGTTTCGGAACCCACTCCCAGCATACTCTTTTTCGCGTCCGCCGTATAGCACACAAACGAGCCCCAAAAGACGGCGGAGGCGCCGGACGTCCGCGCCAGTAAATCGGCGGCAAGTCCCGCCGTACAGGATTCCGCCGCGGCGATACGCATTGAGCGCCGCAGTAAAAAACTGATCAAGACGCGGGCCGTTTCTTCCGCTTTTATTTCCGTTGTTTCCGTTTCCGTTATTTCCGTTTTTACTGTTTACAGACGGTTTCTCTGTAATTCCGTCCTGATTTCTTCGGTAGGGCGCGAAAAAATTTCCACTTCGCGCTCGGTACCGGTCATGCTGCATTGTCCCTCGAAGAGGACCCCGTCGGCAATACGGAGCCGCGAAGCCGCGACATCGCCCCTGACGGAAGCCCCGCTGAGCAGGTCGATTTTATCCACCGCCCGAACCTGTCCGCTCACCGAGCCGTGGACGGTAAGGTTGGTTACCGAAATATGGTCCGCCTCGACGACGGCGCCCTTATCGACAATAAGCGCCCCCGTGGCCTCTATCGTACCCCGAAACCTGCCCTGTATGCAAAGGGTATCTTTAAAACGAAGAAAACCGTCAAAACTCGTCGTGCTCCCCAGAACGATCAGCTTCGACTTGTTTTTACGCTGTCTTCTTCCCCGATTCATCCTTCTTCCTGTTCTCCGGCCGCATCCGAAGAATGAAGGTTCCCCTCCGGATGCGTTAAACGGTGTATTTGTTTTTCCAGTATACTAAGCCCTATTTCGTTTTTCTTCAAGTTCTCCCATTCGGTCATGGTCCGCTCGATACGGGCGTCAAGTCCGGCGATATTTTTACGCACTATCTGGGTTTTCTTTTGAAGGCTCTCGAGGAGGCCCGAGAGATACCCGATTTCCCTGCTGCTTCCGGTAATTTGGGCGATGGTTTCGTCCAGTTCATCCATTGAGTGAACAAAATCCGCCACATCCTGCCTCATGTCGGCGCTCAGCTCTTCCGCCAGGGAGAGCCGCGATTCGCGGGCGACAATCTGGGCGTAGAGTTCGCGGTTTCGCAGCACCGCGCGAAGACGGGCCAACACCTCGGAAAAGTTAAAAGGCTTGGTGATATAATCGTCGATGCCCAGCTCAAAGCCTTCCACCTTGTCCTTGACATCGTCCAGAGCCGAAAGCATGACGATGGGAATTTCCTGGTATTTGGGATCGGCCTTGAGTATCCGCGTAAGCTCCCAGCCCGACATCCTGGGCATAATGTTATCCAGCAGGATCAGATCGGGAAGGAATTTTTTTACTTTTTCCAGGCCCTCTTCACCGTTATCGGCCTTTTCAACCGCAAAGCCGAGTTTTGAGAGCATAACGTCGAAAAACTCAAGATTTATGGATTCATCATCAATAACGAGTATTTTCTTTCGGGTATTCATGCTATTTAAGTATACCCTTTCTTTTGAAAAGAAGCAAGCCGCGTTTGAACCTGTGTCCGGCGAAGAATCAGAACTGCGCAGGCGGCAGTGATTCCGGCCAGAGCCGCCAGCGCAAAGAAACGCCCCAGAAAATCTCCCCAGCGGGTATAGGGCGTCAGGGTATCGGGCAGGGGGACTTCGACGGCAAGAAAGCTTTGGGTAAAGGGCTCGGCCATGGCGATAACGCGGCCCGAAGGGGCTATGGCGCAGGTCTGGCCGGTGCTGGTAGAACGCACCATGGCGCGCCGGTTTTCCACCGAGCGGAAAACCGCCATGGAAAGATGCTGAATTTGGCAGGACAGCCTGCCGGACCAGGCGTCGTTGGAAATATTGACGATAAGTTCCGCGCCGGCGCGGGTAAAATCCCGCGAAAGATAACCGAAGGTATCCTCAAAGCAGATCGGCGTGGAAAATTTGACGGGCCTGCCCCCCGGGCGGGCTGTTTCAAAAACGACCGCTTCGCTTCCCGGTTTCCAAAAGTGGGTGTCTTCTTCCAGGGCGCGGCGGATCAGGGTAAGTACGCCGCCTTCGTAGGGAAAATATTCGGCAAAAGGCACCAGATGCATTTTGCGGTACACGGCGCTTATCTCCCCCTTTTCAAAAACCAGGGCGGCGTTATAGTCTACGCGCTCCCAAAGGCCCTGGGCGTTCACCTCTTTGCGGCCGTCATCGTTTCCAATCACAAAAGGCGCACTCTCGCCGGCCAGATAGTCGGCCAGTTCCTTTACCAGGGGATAGTTGCCGCCCTCGCGGTAGTTAAGGTACCAGTAAATACCGGGCACAAAGGCCGTTTCGGGCCAGACGACAAGGTCCGTTTCGGCCCCGGCGGCCAGGGCCTCGCCGGAAAGCCGGATAAGAGAGCGCAGGTTTTCGCGGTATTCGGCCGTTCCTCCTTTCCAGGGGTCGTTATTCGGCTGTATCAACGCCACCCTTGCCGTGGGAAAAGCGCCAAAATCATCCTGCGAGAGGAAACCGTAGCCCAGAACGGCCGCCAGCGCGGCAAGCCAGATCAGCGCGGGCGGCCCGTAACGGAAAAACGAAGGTTTAAATGCGCCGTGTTCCGGCACGCCAGTGCCGGGACACGGAGTGTTTGAACCTTCGCCACACAAAGAAGAAGCGGAGGCCGTGGAGCGGCCGACGCGTTTAATCGAAGGGGAACGGGCGCTTTTGTTTTTCACCCTGTCCCCAAAAAACTGTCCCAGTAAAGCCGAAGGAAACGTCACCAGAGCCGATACGCCCCAGACCCCGCAGAGGGAGGCGATTTGGATCAGCGGAAGCTGCCGCCACTGGCTATACCCCAGAATTCCGTAGGAATAGCCCAGAAAGCCCAGGGAACGGAGGTACTCATAACCCAGCCAGAGGAGCCACATCAGGATAAAACCCCGCCGGGGAAAAGCGAGTTGGACCAGTTTGAGCAGGGGAAAGAGAGCGGCCAAATAAACAAAAAAGATAAAACCGGCAATAAATCCGGCCGCCGGATGAAACGAGATCAGCCAGTAGTTAAAAAGGGCGTACGAAACATAGCCGTAGAGGCCTCCCCAGGCCGCGGAAGCGGGAAGGCTGGTCCGCCGGATCACAAAAAAAACAGGGGCCAGGGCAATCCAGCCGAAAAGGGCAAAACCGTCGCGAAAGAGCGGATTGGGAAAGGCCCCCGCAAAGAGCAGGGCCGCCCCGAGGATTGCCGCCAGATTAACAACGACTCCCCCCGCCCTCGAGGGCGGGAATTCGGCCCGGCCGCGAATAAACCGTTTGCTCACTTTAACAGGGAAGGAAGGTTCCAGACGGTCTGTTTCAGTTCGCGGCCCGGCCTGAACGCGGCGATACCGTGTGAGGGAGTCGAAGTTACTTCCCCGGTACGGGGATTCCGGGCCTTGGTGCGTCCCTTGCGGATCCGCGTTTCAAAGGTGCCAAAACCGCGCAGTTCGACCACCGCCTCTTTTACCAGCGCGTCTTTGATCCCGTCGATAAGAAGGTCCATAACCGTACGGATATCCTTGCGGTTTATGCCGGTACGACCGTAAATATCATCGATGAATTCCGCTTTGGTATACTTTTTTCCGGCCACAGTGACCTCATAAA
Source organism: Treponema sp. (assembly GCA_031283575.1). GTDB lineage: Bacteria > Spirochaetota > Spirochaetia > Treponematales > Breznakiellaceae > JAIRYT01. The sequence continues at coordinate 24,118 of JAITBL010000201.1, forward strand.
TTTTAGATACAAAAAAGAAAAAATCGTGAAGACGGATAAAGCGCGAAAGAAAGGACCTGTACCTTTTTCACTTTTATGCGCCTTGCCGCTTGTCAGGCGCTTCCGCTGAAAGTGGAACTGAAGAGCCGCTGCATTCTCGATTTCTTGCGGGCCGCGGCGTTTTTCTTGATAATTCCCTTGCGGGCCGCGGAATCCAGCTTGCTGATCATCTCTCTAAGGGCGGTTTCTGCTTCCGCCGCATCCTTTTTTTGGGCCAGCGTAACAAATTTTCTGATACTGGTCCTTACCGAACTTTTTACCGATTTATTCCGCAGTCTGCGCTCTTCGCTCTGGCGGTGCCGCTTTTCCGCGGACGTGATTTTGCCTGCCAAAAAATTCCTCCGCTATTTAAAATCCGAAGGCCGCCGTTCGACCCGCTTGCATTTTTCGCATTCCGCGTGGTTTTTCACCTTGCCGTTTTCGAAAACAGTTTTCATTCTAACCTCGCCCCCGCAGGAACAGAAAAATTTCTGGGTGGCGCTGGTAGTCCGTGAGTTCTTGCTGGCCTGAGCCATAGTCTTCTCCTCTTGGTAAACGTCGGATCTTCATCCGTTCTGTCAAGATACCCCTAAAAAGCCCTTTGTGTCAACTACAGTGAGACCACAGGTCTAACTACAGTAAGACCTGTGGTCTAACTACAGTAAGACAGGTAAGGCCGCGGGGCCAGGCGGAAGTGTATAAATATGAGTAAAATAATCTAGTATTTTTTCAGACAACGTGGTATACTAGAGCTATGAGAGATAGACATTGAGGATTACTACCCGGGGCCGTTATGCACTGCGCGCGTCTCTTGCGCTGGCAAGCCTTCAAAACGAGGCGCCGGTATCGATAAATCAGCTTTCCAGGGAAGAAAACATATCTTCGGTCTTTTTGGAACAAATTTTCTTCAGGCTCCGCAGGGCCGGCATTGTCAGTTCCGTCAGGGGGCCCGGCGGCGGGTTCCAGTTTACCAGGGACCTGTCCAGTATTACCGTCAAGGATGTGCTCCAGGCCGCCGGAGAGGAGCTCAATGTCACCGACTGCGATAAAAACGCCAAAGCGTGCGCAAGCGTTCCGCGGCGCTGCGCCAGCCACAATGTTTGGGCGGATATTACCGTGCTTTTGGACAAGTATCTGGGCAGCGTCACCCTTGCCTCCGTACTGGAGCGTTTTCAAAAATCGTGAAACTCGAAATGCTTTCCGACGAGACGGCTTACCGGCAGCTGGTAAAGACCCTCAAGGCCGCCGGAAAGCCGGTGACTGCCGCCGACGTTACCGCGCGATCCGCGCTGCCGCTGGAACAGGTCAAGGCCCTGCTTCCCCGCGCGGCGGATGAGTTTTCGGCCGCCCTTGAGGTCACCGAATCCGGCGAGATATGCTATTCCTTTCCGCGCGGTTTTTCCAGCCGCTATACCGGCGCCGCCGCCCGCTGGAAGCGCTTTTGCCATGCCGCCGGAACGGGTCTCAAGGCGGCCCTTTCCCTGTTCTTCAAAATCTGGATCATGGCGATGCTTGTCGGGTATTTCGCGCTTTTTGTGCTCATCGCCCTGGCGGCTCTTTTTTTCCTTGTGGCGGCTTCCTCTTCCGGCAAGAACAGGCGGAACAATCGCGACGACGACGGCGGCGGAATCAACTTTTCCGGCCTCCTCAACGGCCTCTTTCGTTTCTGGTTTTATTCCAATGTCTTTGGAGGCCAAAGTTACCGGAGGAGCGGCCGCGCCGCCGAACCGGGCGTTCCGCTCTACAAACAGGTTTTTTCCTTTGTTTTTGGCGACGGCGATCCCAATGCCGGCTGGGATCAAAAGCTGGGGCGGGTTTTAATCGCCTATATCCGTTCCCACCGGGGGGTGATTTCCCTTCCCGAGTTTATCGCCCTTTCGGGGCTCGGTCCCGCGGAGGCGGACAAGGCCCTCCTTTCCGCCTGTGTCAAATACGGCGGCAGCCCCGAGGCAAGCGACGAGGGAACGGTCGTCTACCGTTTTGACGAGATACTTTTGGGCGAGGCCGAAGCGGGGGGGAGGCTTCCGGGGCCGGAGAAGGCGCGCTGGAAATTTTCATCGAACAAGTCATCGTCCAACGCCGCCTTTGCCCTGATCAACGCGGTCAATCTGGGCTTTGGGGCCTATTTCCTCTACTTCGCCCTTAATTCCCAGGCCGCCGCCGGAAGCGATATCGCGTATCTCTTTTTATTCGTTTATTCCGTATTGTACAACGCCGGCGTCACTTCGTTCGTTCCCATCGGGGCCGGCCTGGGCATCGTGCCGCTGCTCTTTTCGTTTCTTTTCTGGCTGATCCCCGCCCTGCGGAACGCCGGCCTCGAAAGCAAAAACCGCCGCATCGAAAAAGAAAACCGCCGCAAAAAGACGGCCGCCGCCATCTGGAAAAACCCCCTGGAGGCGCGCGCCGCTTTGGGCGAGGATCTTATTGTCGAACTGGGGACCTATTCCCAGCCCGAAGTCACCGTGGATGAACAGGGCGCCGCGTATTCCTTCCGGGAGCTTCTGCGCGAAAAAACCGCCCTGGAAAATTACCGCGCGCAGGTTAAAGTGCGGGAACTGGGGAATACGGTTTTCAGCTCGGAAGACTGAATACGGACGATACGCCGGTTTTCGACGCTTAAAGCAGTTATCCGCGAAAACACGGACTTCCGCGCGGAGAGCCCGTTTCCGGCCGTTCAGCTAAAAAGAAAGCGTTCCACATCCCGTACCATGCCGGCGGACTCGCCGAACGAAGTTTTGGTTTCGGGCAGGGCCCGGAGAAAGGCCTGTCCGTACCACATGGAAAGGATACGCCTGTCCAGTACCACTACCACGCCGTAATCGTCCGCCCTGCGCATCAGCCGGCCAAAACCCTGCTTGAACTTCATGACCGCGTCGGGCAGGGAATATTCGGTAAAAGAATTGATTCCCTGGGCTTCAAGTTTTTCGCGGCGGGCCTCGTAGAGGGGATCTTTGGGCGTTCTAAAGGGAAGCCGGCAGAGGATCACCATGCGCAGGGTTTCTCCCGGGGCGTCCACGCCTTCCCAAAAACTGTCGGTGGCAAAAAGGACGCTTTCTTTTTCTTCGAGAAAACGGGCAAGGAGCCGTGAACGGTCCGCCGCGCCCTGGCGCAGACAGAGTATGCCCGCGTCTTCCAGCGCGGGCGCGGCCGCCTCGTAGGCCGCGCTCAGGGACTGGTACGAGGTGAACAGCACCAGCGCCGAACCTCCCGCGATACTCACCAAATCCCTGACGGCGCCGTTCACAAAATCCTGATACGACGCCTCTCCGGGCAGCGGCGCGTCGGCGGGAACGGCGAGGAGGGTGCGGCTCCGGTAGGGAAACGGCGAAGGGAAAAAACCCGTGACCAGTTCCTTGTCGGCAAGCAGTGCCCCGGTCCGGCGGCTCCAGTATTCGAAGGGGGTCAGTGTAGCCGAAAGGGCGGCCACCGTCGCATTGGCCTCAAAAAGTGAACGCCGCAAGAGCGGCGCCAAATCGAGGGGCGAGGCCTTCCACCGGATTTGAGCGCCCGATTTTTCGATCCAGAAAACACGGTTTTGATCCTCGCGGTAATTGATAAAAGCAAGGCAAAGCTCGGCGATTTCGGCCAAACGGCCGCGTACGGCCCGCAGTTCCCATACAACGGGATCCTGCAGCTCCCGTTCCTCCGCTTCGTCCAGCAAAGTTTCAATAAAAACGCAGATCTTTTGCAGGCCGCGCCGCAGCGCTTCCAGCGGCGGAAAGAGGGCGGCGGTATCGCCGCGCGCGGGGCAAAGACGGCCGCTTCCCTCCCTGCCGCAAAAAGCAAGGGCCGCTTCGCCGGCCTTGTCCGCCCACTCACGCGCCTGATCCAGAGCGGCGTGGATCTTTTTTGGCAGAACGCCGCGGGATACGGAAGCCGCGCGGCTTTTACTTTTTTTTGCAAAGGACGGCAGCAGCGAGGCGGCCTTAATCAAAAGCCCCGATTCACGGGTCCGCTTTTTCCGGTAGAGCCGGCCCAGGCTGCGTTGAAGGCCGTAACGGCTCCATTCATCCGAAAAAAACGCGGTGGCGGCCCCTTCGATGGTATGGGCCTCGTCAAGAATGATCCGCGACGCCGAAGGCAGCACCACCTGCGCCTCGTAGCCCGCCCCCTGCATACGGGCCGCAAGGTCGGCAAAGAGGAGGTGATGGTTTACGACGAGAATACGCGCTTCTTCCGCCCGCCTGCGCAGACGGAAGAAGAAACAGTCCGTTTTATGGGGGCAGTGAAAGCTCATGCAGGAATCCGCTTCGGAACAGACGCGGGACCAGACCTCGTCGGAAGGCGGGTTTTCCAGCTCCGAAAAACTGCCCTCGCCGCTGTTTGCGGACCAGCGGGCAATATCCGCAAGGACGCCGTTTTCTTCCGCGTCGAGGCCCGCCTCGGAGACGGCGTCTTCAAGCCGCCTGAGGCACAGATAGTTTCCGCGGCCCTTGACGAGAACCGCGTTAAGCTCCCGCTCCAGCGCCTCCTCGATAAGCGGAATATCCTTGTTGTAGAGCTGGGTTTGCAGGGTGATGGTCGCGGTAGAAATAATCACCCGCTCGCCGGTCTTTTCGCTGAATTCGGCGGCGGGAAGGAGGTAGGCAAAGGATTTGCCTACTCCCGTACCCGCTTCGGCGGCGGCAACAAGATCGTGGTTAAAAGCGCCGGCAATAAAGCGGACCAAATCGAGCTGGGCATCCCGCCTTTCGTAAGAACCCAGACGGCGGGCCACGGCTTCTTCCAGTACGGCGCACAGCGCCTCGCTGTCGAGAATGGGAGCGCCGGATTTTTTCCTGCCCGGCGTTGCCGTATCCATGGCCTCTTGGCAAAAGCCCCGGGCGCTTTTAGCGCCGGGGGCTGTTCACGACGCCCGACTCTTCCTTGGGCGACGCGAGGTACACGATCGAGCGTACGGTGGTACCCTCGCCGCGCTTTGAATTGATCGTAAACTCGTCGCTTACCCGTTTGGTGTTGGGCAGCCCCATGCCGGCGCCGAAGCCCAGTGAGCGTATCCATTCATTGGCGGTGGACCAGCCTTCCTGTAACGCCAGCGTTACGTCCTCGATTCCCGGGCCGGTGTCGGCGGCGACGATCACGACGCGGTCGGGCTGAATGGAACAGGTAATGGTACCGCCGTTTGAATGTACGACCTGGTTGATTTCAAGTTCGTAACTGGCAATGGCAATGCGCCTGATGATCTGCGGATCGATGTTGTGCTGTTTGAGGGCTTTTTTTATTTCGGTCGAAGCCTTGCCGGCCAGTTCAAAGTCATGCTTTGCCGTGCCGAATTCCATTTCCGTATGACCGGTAACGGAATGATCGGCGGCGGGATGGGCTTTTTCCAGACGCAGCACTTCGCGGTTCATTTCCACCAGGAGCGTACTGATCACGTCTTTTGCGGTAAGAATTCCCACCAGTTCCTGTTTTTTATTAACCACCGGATAACGGCCGTAACTGTACTTGTTGATATAGGAAATGGCAAACGAAAGGGGCATGTCGTGCTCAAGCACAATAAGATTACGGGTCATTTTTTCTTCCGCCGTCGCGTCGATGTAGCCTTTGTCGAGGGCGGTAACTATGTCGTCGATCGAAACAAGGCCAAGGAGTTTGTTCCCTTCGGTAACAGGAAGGCCCGTCAAATAATTTTCGCGCATGATCGCCTGGATGTGGCGCAGAGTGTCGGTTTTTCTGGCGGTGATCACCGCCGTCGTCATGACGTCCTTTATCTTGAGCTGGTAGATCAGCTCGAGCACCACCGAAGGCGAATCGACGGTGCTGATGGGAATCGCTTCGGTTTCAGCCATCGGCGCGCGCTCCCTGATCGCGGGAGTCTTTTCCCGCGATTATCTTTTCCTCGATCACCTTTCCTTCAATCACCTTGCCCTCGATCATCTTGCCCTCAATCACCTTGCCCTCAATGACATAACGCTCGATGATCTCGGCCACTCCGTCTTCGTCGTTGGTTTTGTCCGTTACCAGGGCGGCGATCTCTTTGATGCGATCGTCGCCGTTCACCATCGCGACGGGAAAGCCCGCCCAGCGGAGCATGGCCTCGTCGTTCATCGAATCGCCTATGGCAAGCGCCGCTTCTGGCGGTATGGAAAGTTTTTCCGCCACCGCCGCCAGCGCGCTGCCCTTGTTCACCTCCGGCGGGAGCACTTCGAGCAGATAGGGCCTGGTGGAAAAGATTCGCGCCCCTTCGGCGTAGCTTTCGAGCAGCCTTGCCAGGGGGGCAAGGGTCATGGGGTCTCCGGGTATCAGCATTTTCCGGCAGCCCGCGGCAACCATGGAACGGAAATTTTCTACCACTACCTGGCGTATTCCCGTGATCTTTTGATCGTATTCGGCAAACTCGTTGGAACGGGAAATATACATAATGTCGTCGTAGATCTGGACGGCGAAGCCTTCGGCGTCGGCCATGTCAAAAATAATGAGGGCCGCGGCGGCCGGTATTTTGACATCGCGGATAATGGCGCCGGTATCGCTTTCCTGAACAAGGCCGCCGTTATCGGCAATCAGATAGCCGCGTTTTTTGTTAAAACCCAGAATGCGCGAAAAGTGGTCCATCGCCTGCGGGGTGCGGCTCGAAACAAGGGCGACGGTGACGCCCTTCGCCATGGCTTTGCGCAGGGCGTTCCGCGTACGAAACGAAACCGTCAAATCGGAGCGGAGGAGGGTGTCGTCCATATCCAGGGCAATCAGCCGTAGATTCGTCATAATCCCAGAATAAACCCAAAAAGGCCATAGTTCAATAGCAATTATCGGCGCTCTATGGTATAGTTTTTTTATGGGAAAAAGCTTTGTATTTGTGAATCAGAAGGGCGGGGTAGGCAAGACCACCTCGGCGGTGAACCTGGGGGCATATCTGGCCGAAGCGGGCAAGAAAGTGCTTCTTGTTGACTTTGATTCCCAGGCCAATTTGACCAGCGGCGTGGGCCTTGACAAAACCACCAAGCCCGGGGTTTACGAGCTGATTACCGGCCAGGCTTCCCCCGAACAGGTGATCCGCGAAACTTCGGTGCCGAACCTGTGGACCATTCCTTCGAGCATAGACCTTTCCGGCGCCGCCGTGGAACTGGTTGAACAGGAGAAGCGGGACCTCTTTCTTAAAACGGCCCTCGAAAGTTCCTGCGACGCTTACGACTATATCATGATCGACTGTCCGCCCTCTTTGGGGGTGCTGACCCTCAACGGGCTCGCCGCGGCCGATTCGGTGCTCATTCCCATGCAGTGCGAATATTTCGCCATGGAGGGTCTCTCCCTGCTCCTGCAGACGATACGGCGCATTCAGAAGGGCCTTAACACCCGGCTGCGGATCGGGGGGATCTTTTTTACGATGTACGATCAAAGGACCCGCCTTGCCCAGGATGTGGTCAGGGAAGTAAGCGCCTACTTTCGCGAAAAAGTATTCGCGACTATCATTCCCCGGAATGTGCGGATTTCCGAAGCGCCTTCCTACGGCCAGCCGATTTCCCAGTACGATCCTGTCAGCGCCGGCGGCAAGGCATACCAGAGCCTGGCAAGGGAATTGACCGAACGTGGTTAAGCAGAGCCGCCTTGGCAGGGGACTCTCGGCCCTGCTTCCCGACGAAGAGGCCGTAAAATCCAAAGTTTCCGACAAAGGCAGGCGCGGCGCCGCCGAACTGCTGATCCCCCTGGACCGCCTTCGCGCCAATCCGGGGCAGCCCCGCAAACACTTTGACGACGCCGAACTGGCCGAACTGGCCGCGTCGATCAGGGAACACGGCGTGATTCAGCCGGTTATTGTCGATGAGGAAGAAGACGGCTATATCATCATTGCCGGCGAACGGCGGACGCGGGCGGCGCGTCTCGCGGGCCTGGGCGAAATACCCGTCGTTGTGCGGCGTTATTCGGACCGGCAGCGCCTCGAAGTCGCCCTGGTCGAAAATATCCACCGCGCGGACCTTAACCCCATCGAGGAGGCCGCCGCCTACCGCGAGCTTATGGAGAGGTCCGGCCTTTCCCAGGACGAAGCCGCCGCGCGGGTAGGCAAAAACCGTTCCACCGTCGCCAATGCCCTGCGCCTCCTCAGGCTTCCCGATAACATGCGGAAGGCCCTTGAAGAAGGCGCGCTCAGCGCGGGACACGCGCGGGCCATACTCTCCGTTACCGGTTCCGCCGCCCAGGAGAAACTTTTTGCGGAAATTTCCGCAAAAAATCTTTCGGTGCGTCAGGCCGAAGACCGGGCGGCGGAATTTTCCGGCAGGGGAAAAAAAACGGAAAAAACACCGGCAGGCAAACGTGATCCGGAACTTAAGGCCATGGAGGATCGCTTTATACAAAAGCTTGGCACGAGGGTCGTCATTAACGGAACATTAAGGAAAGGCCGCGTGGAAATCGATTATTATTCTATGGATGATTTGGACAGACTCTACCATCTTTTGGGAGACTCATAATGGCTCTATCGAGGGTTGAAAAAGCGCGCCGGCCGCGTAAACCCCGCAAAAAACTTGCTTTCGAAGACGCCGTCAGGGCGGCCCTGGTTGCGGCGGCGGTAATCTGCGCGGCGGTGCTTGGCGCGGGCGGCTTTTTCGCGGTCCGTTCCGTTCTGGCATCCCCTTCTCTCCCGCCGCCCGCGCTCGACGCCGGGGACGGCGAAACGGACGGCGCCGCGCCGGCCGTACCGCCCGAGGCCTACCCTGGGGACGCGGGCGGAAACACGGACGGCGGGACCGGTATACTCCCCGAACTGGAAGAGGCGATACGCCAACTGGATTCCGGAACAACGCCGCCGGTCCCGCCGCCCGCGGCCCCGCCTGTCATGCCGGCCGAGCGAAAGGGCGTTCTGGTATTTGTGATCGACGACGCCGGCAACAATCTGCGGGAACTGGAGCCCTTTCTCGCCTTTCCCGGCCCCCTCACCATCGCGGTACTGCCCGCGCTCCCCAATTCGGCGGAAGCGGCAAGGCGTATTCGCGCCGCCGGCAAGGAAGCTTTTCTTCATCAGCCCATGGAACCCCTCGGCGCCCAGGACCCGGGTCCGGGCGCGATCAAAACCGGCATGACTCCAGCCGAAGTCAAAGCGGTACTTGACAAAAACCTCGACGAAATCGGGCCCGTAACGGGGGTCAACAACCATGAGGGTTCGCGGGCGACCATGGACAGGGAAATCATGAAAGCCCTGCTTGAGGGGATTCATGCCCGGCGCCTGGTTTTTCTTGACTCGCGGACCATAGCCGACACCGCGGGACCCGCCGCCGCCAAAGAACTGGGACTCGACATAGCCCAGCGCGACATCTTTCTTGATAACGAACAGGATAGGGATTCGATCATCAAAATGATTAACGAAGGGATGAAGAAGGCCCAAAGCTCGGGCGTGGCGATTATGATCGGCCACACCTGGTCGCCGCATCTTGCCGAAATCCTTACGCGGCTTTATCCCTCTTTTGTCAAAGAGGGATACTATCTGGCCACGGTGGGCGCTATTCTTGACGCGGGAAAATGATCCGCCCGTGAATATCGCGCAAGCGGCGCCAAAATAACCGTATACTATGGATGTGTTTTGAAAGTTCTGGGTATTGAAACTTCCTGCGATGAATGCGCGGCGGCCGTCGTGGAAAACGGCCGCGTACTCTCCAATGTGGTGGCGACGCAGATACCGGTACACGCTCCCTATCAGGGAGTGGTGCCGGAACTGGCAAGCCGTACGCACACGGTCTGGATATACGGCGTCGTCAAGGAAGCGCTTGACCGCGCCGGCATGACCAGCGCCGATGTCGAAGGCGTCGCCGCGACCGCCTTTCCGGGCCTTCTGGGATCGCTGCTGGTCGGGCTGCATTTTGCCAAGGCCTTTGCCTGGGCGCGGCAACTTCCCTTTATTGCCGTCGATCATCTGCTGGCCCATCTTTACGCGCCGCGTCTTGCCGGCGCAAACGCGGAAACAGCCGCCTATCCCTTTTTGGGCCTGCTCGTTTCGGGGGGGCACAGCGTTATCTGCCGCGTGGAGAATTTCGACAAGGTGAGCGTTCTGGGAAGCACCATCGACGATGCCGCGGGCGAAGCCTTCGACAAAATCGCCAAGCACTACGGCATGGGTTATCCTGGCGGGCCGGCCATCGACGCCCTCGCCCGCGGGGGAAACGCCGATACCTTTCAGTTCCCCCTTCCCAATCTTTACAAAACGGGAAAAAACGGCCGAAACCACCGTTATGACGTTTCCTATTCGGGACTCAAAACGGCGGTGGTGAACCAGCGCGAACAATTCCGCGTCAAACCGCGCCGCGCGGACAGGGTAACGGAAACATACGGCGCGGATACGGCGTCAAAGCCTTACACGGATTCGAAGGCGGAAATTTCCGAAAGCGAAAAGGCCGATATAGCCGCTTCGTTTCAGAAAACGGCGATCGACATTTTGTTCCGCGCGGTGGTCCGCGCCGCGGAGGACACGGGCCTCTCCACCATTGTGGCGGGGGGCGGCGTGGCGGCAAACAGCTGTCTTCGCGCCCGCGCCGCCGGATATCCGCAGCTGCGTTTTATTTTTCCGCCTTTGGAATACTGCGGCGACAACGGCGCCATGGTGGCCGGCATTGGGGAACAGTATCTGCTAAGTGGGGAAACTTCGCCTTTCGAGTTAAGCGCGTCGCCGAGGATCAAATCGCTCAAGCGCGTCTATCCCTAGGCCAGATACGCCTTAAGATCGGCGCTCGACTCGCGCATTTGGCGGAGGGCGCGCAATTCGATCTGGCGGACCGTTTCGGGCGATATGCCCATTTTCGCGCCTATTCTTTTCAGGGTATAACGCTCGCCGCCCTGCAGCTGGTAGCGGTAAATCAGAATGTTTTTTTCGCGTTCTTTTAATTTGCCAAGGATTCGCATGGCGGCTTCGCGGGAATTTTTTTTGAGAAACACCCGCTCGGGGCTGTACGTGTAATCTTCCTGATAGGTCACCAGGGACGACGTTTCGTCTTCATTTCCGGTATCCAGAGACACGATGCCGTTGGCAATATTGAGCACCAAATCGATCATCCGCTCGCTTACGCCGATTTCCCCGGAAATTTCCTGATTGCTGGGCTCGCGGCAAAGACGCTGGCTCAGGCTGTGAAAGGCCTGCTGTATGCGGCGGAGCAGCGCCTCTTTACGGTGGGGGAGCCGTATTATACGCTGGCGGTTGGACAGATAACGCAGAATACCCTGCTTGATCCACCACGCCGCGTATGTCGAAAAATGAACCTTTCTGTCGGGATCAAAACGGCCGGCGGCGGTCATAAGGCCCACGTTGCCTTCCTGGATCAGATCCAGCAGTGAGACGCCGGGACTGAGGTAGGCGCGGGCAATCTTGACAACCAGGCGCAGATTTGCCTCGACAAGACGGCGCTTGGCGTCCTTGTCCCCGCTTCGGATGCGTTTTGCCAGTTCCTGCTCTTCCTCCGGGCTGACCAGGGGAAAAGCCTTGATCTGGTTAAAATAAGTCTGTAAGGCGCTCATTCTTTTTTCCACCATACCATCTTAATGCAATTTTCGTGCCAAGTTTTCCGGTTTTTGGGTAAAAATTCATAATTCTTTATAGTATAAAGAATTATGAACGCGCCGCTTTGCCCTTTGGCAAAATGCCGGAGCGATCTATGTAAAAATAGATACAGATAGGCCCGCGGGGTGTATAGAAAAAGTTACTGTTTCTCCAAATCTGTTTACTTCGCGAACGGAAGCCTTTAATCGCTTTGTACTGCCGTCGGGCCGGAACTTATGATATACTTTCGGATATGATCAAGTTGGATGAATTTGGAATCAAGCTTAAGGAAAAGGGAAAGGACGCTCATTACACGATCAAGTGGTCACCCCTTTCCAAAGCCGACCGATGGACGATCAACGCCAAGGTGCCGTCGGTGGCGGGTATCTACGAGGTCTACTGGATGGACGACCACGAACACCTCCGCATGCTGTCGGTGGGCCAGACCCATTACGGCGGGCTCCGCTCGGAGCTGCGGCGCCTTACCGATCCCGAGCTTAACGGCGACGCCGTGGCCCGAAAAACCCTTGAGGACGAAGAAATCTGGTTTCGTTACGCCCCCTGCAATTCCGCCAAAATGATGGCCGATGTGATCTGGTTTTTCCAGGCGACCTATTTTCCCGAAAAGAACGATGCGGAACATTCCGGCCGCTTCGAAAAAATTTACATGAACGAATCGGCGCCGGATAAATTGATTTGGGTTCCCTAGATTCGGTGATTATATGATCGAGTACATTGTCAGCGAAAACATTGATGACCGCGTTCTTTCCAGAACGGCAGCCCTGTTTGAGGAAGGCGCCCTCGCGGCGTTTCCTTCGGACACAAGCTGGCTTATCGGCTGTTCGTTCAGGTCCAGGGGAGGCCTAAAAAAACTGCGGGCGCTCGCCTCAAAGGGCGCGGAAACGGCCGGACAGCGCGAGGAAAGAAACTTTACCCTTCTCTGTTCGGATATCGCCCAGTTTGGGGAATTCTGCAGTATCGACAATACCCGCTTCCGTTTGATCAAGCGGCTTACTCCCGGCCCGTATGTGTTTATATTGAAAACCCTTTTGGGTACTGAAAAAGCGCTTAACCTGAAACGCGGCGAAATCGGCGTCCGTATCCCGAACCATCCGGTTCCCCTGGCGTTAATCAACACGCTCGGTTTTCCGCTCTATTCCGTAACCGCCAAGAAGACCATGCTGGAATTGGATGCGGAGTATGATGAGGGAGAGGAACTTTTCGACGGCGGCTGGGAACTTGATGAAATTGAAGGGCTGGATATAATTCTCGACACCGGAGATGAACGGCCCCATATTCACACCACCGTCCTTGATCTTCGGGACGAAACAGAACTGATACGCGCTGGGGCGGGTCTCTGGCCTGTTTAGGTTTTGGGCCGAGCCTGTTGCTTATCTGTCGAGATGAGCAAGCGGGACGAAGCCGTTGCTCATCTATCCCGTTCCCAGTGCGGGCGATTTTCGTCGTCGCTTTCAGGCTCGCTTTCCTGTTCCACGGCGGCCTGCGCGGCTGCTTCCGCGGCCTCGCGGGCTTTTTTTTCATCACCGGCGAGTTTGCGGTTATACATAAAAATGGCCAGCGCGCCAAACACAATAACGTCCATAAAATAACGTTCCATTTTTTCAGGCAGTTTAAGGTGGAGGAATTCCGCCACCAGCGCGTAGAGTATAAGGATAATCCCCAGCGCGACCGCAATTCCAAGGAGCAATTTTCTGGTTGGTTTAAACTTCATGCTGATTTCCTTTTTGTTCGCGTCCTGTTTGAGCCGCTAATCTTTCTGCCCCAGTTCCAGGATCAGATCAACTTCGCCCCGCGAAAGTTTGAGCACATTGGCAATGCGGTCCCGCTCCCAGCCCTGACGGGCAAGCTTAATCACATTTTCGCGGGCGGCTATGGTTGGAGCGCCGCGGCCGGTTTTCGATGTTTTTCCCTCGTCCTTGAGAATGGCTTCCATGAGCTTAAGCTGCTCCCGTGTCTGGCGGTTGATATCGGCAAAACGGGTTTCGGTCTGGGCCAGCCACTCGCGGGCAATCTGCATTTTTTCGATACGCCCTTCGATGCCGGCAAGTTCCGTGTCGAGAAGCGCGAGGCGTTCGCCCGCTTCTTTGGCTTTTTCACTGGCGGCGGCAAGGGCTTCGATATCCGGTTTAAGGGCGTCCAGTTCGTCGGTGGAGCGCGCAATGTCTTCGCCGCATTTACGCAGGGCAGCCTCGGTTTCTTCCAGTACCGAAAAATTCCGTTCGATGGAAACATGGGTTTCGTCGAGGATTTGATTTTTCTTTTCCAGCCGCAGAAACTTTTCGTCGGCGGCGGCAATGGAATCGCCCAGACGGCGTATCGCCACCTGAATCCCCTGGAGGGTATCGTCGGAATTGGTGACTTCGCGCAGGCGCTCTTCCACGCTTTGCGAAGTTTCGATGAGCCGCGCGAAATCTTTTTCCATGATTTCAAGGTGGTGCTTTTCGGTAAGAAAGCGGGTCATCTTGGAATTCACTTCGTCTTCAAGGCGGCGTATCTTGACAAACTCGGCCTCAAGCCGGGCGGCCTCGGCGCGGCGCTGATCGATGCCGGCAATTTCCGCCTTGAGGTCTTCCATGTTTCGTTCAAGATTGGTTTTGAGTTCTTCGGCTTTTTCAAAGATCCGCGTCTGGGAAGTAAAGTCCTTGACCCCCTGGCGCAGTTCCTCGATTTGGCCCTTAAGGCCTGCGATGCGGTTGTCCGTATCGCCGGCAAGCTCCCTGTTTTTGCGGCGGGTTTCTTCAAGCCCTTCTTCGGCCTCGCGGATCTGGCCCTGATAGCGGGTCTTCCAGTCTTCCAGAGCGTCTTCGGTGTCGCGAAGCTGGACGGCGTAACGGGCCTGCCAGTCTTCCTGTTCCGTCCGTATCGTCTGCTGGACATCGCGGAAACGGTTTCCCCATTCGTCGATTTGGGCGCTCAGCTCGCCGAGGCGCGTTTCGGTTTCCCGCTGGTTTTGTTTTATCGTTTCGGTAAGGGCCAAATGGTAACGGCCCGCTTCGGCCTTAAAGTCGTTTTCCGCCAGCGTGCGGGCGTCTTCGAGGCCCGCCTCAAGACCCGCCCGCCATTCGGCGAGGCGGGTTTCAATATCTTCGCGGCGGTGAGCAATGTCGGCAAAAAATTCATCCTCAAAGACCCGCAGTTTTTCCGAAACATTTTCGTACGCGCGGTTTTTAAGGGCGTTGAGTTCCTGTTCGACGCCGGCAATATCGCCTTTAAGATTCTCTATGGAAGAGAGAAATTCCGCGGCGGCCCGCTCCCGTTCCTGTTTCTGCTCTTCCTCAAATACGACAAAATCGCCGCGGACCCGATCTTCCGCGTTCTCCATCAAAACACGAAGCTGCGCTTCGAGTTTTGCCGCGTCATCGGCGGCCGTGTAAATCCGCTCCCACTGGCGTTCCTGCACCTCGGCGTATTCGGCAAGCTTGTCTTCGGTTGCCTTGAGAATTTTGCTCTCCGCTTCCGCCGCGCGATCGGACAACACATTCCCCAGACGGGCAATGCGCTCTTCGGTTTCCGCGGCGGCGGCTTCCCACTGTTTGCGCTGTGAAAGGGCCAGAGCGTCCATGGCGTCAAGGTCGCGCTGCCAGGCGCCGCGGTATTCAAGCTGCTTTTCCTCGAGGTCCTGATGTTCCCGCTTCCAGTCTTCGCGGTAAGCTTTGACCAGCGTCCGTATTTCTTCCACCCGTATTTTGGCGTTTTCGTGATACTCGTTGA
>JAITBL010000205.1 GCA_031283575.1 Treponema sp.
GAGCCTTTTGGCAATATAGACAGGTATTTTATTACGGATTTTGATGTTCCTTCTGTTATTTGGGGTATTGATGGAGATTGGATGGTAAATTATTTAAGCGCTCATAAACCTTTTTATCCAACAGACCACTGCGGCGTTCTCAGAGTTAAAATCAATGAGATACTTCCCAGGTATTTGGCATGGGCTCTCAATAAAGAGGGGGCAGAAAGAGGCTTTTCAAGAAAATTTAGAGCCTCCGTCAATAGAATTCAGAGTTTAAGTATTAAAGTCCCCCCGTTTCCCGAACAGCAAAAAATCGTTTCCGAAATCGAGAAAATAGAAGCGGAAATACAAGATTTGCAAAAATCACTGGAACAAAAAGCTCGTCAAAAGGAATCGTGTCTAAAAAATTATCTGCAATGAGCCTCCGCGCGGTATTAAATCAGACTTTCGAATAATATGTGTCACACCCCCTCTGGCAGCTTCTCCCGCATAATTTTCCGGTGGCTGAATTTTTCGCCGTCCGCTATAAAGCGGCCGTCTCCTATGGCGTGAAACAGGCGCTTCTCTTTGCGTTTTTCGTCTATCCATGCCGCCGCGGCGTCCAGCACAAAAATGCCGTAGTTTTTAAGGTAGTCCGTCACGCGGCATTCTATGTTGGCGTAACATTCTTTTATCAGGGGCGCGCCGACACATTTCGCCTTTAGCGGCGTAAGCCGGAACTTTTCAAATTTGTCCGTCTCCGCCCCGGAGCAGGCGCCGATGGAAACCACGGTTTTTGACATATCGACCGTGGGAATGGCGATCACACATTCTTTTGTTTTGACAAGGGCCGTACAGGAATAATTCCAGGGCCCCGTCATAAAGGCGAACCGGGGGGTAAAATCAAGCACCATGGTCCAGGAGAGGGTCATGATATTGGGATGATCCCCGCCGGCGGTCGTTACCAGAATCACCGGGCCGGGCTCAAGAAAGGTAAAAGCCTTGTTCAGGGGAAAGGGTTTCATGGGACGCCTCCCTTGGCATATTGTACTCTTACTTTACTTTTTTGTCCAGGATCAATAAAATAGAATGATGAATTCTTCGTATTCAGCTCAAAACATCCAGGTTCTTAAGGGTCTCGAAGCGGTACGTAAACGGCCGGGCATGTACATCGGAACAACGGGGATCGAAGGTCTTCATCATCTTGTATACGAAGTGGTGGATAACTCGGTGGACGAGGCCATGCAGGGCCACTGCGATACGATCCTCGTGGTGCTCGAGGCTAACGACGTGATCCGTGTGGAAGATAACGGCCGCGGTATTCCCGTGGACATTCACCCCACCGAACAGGTGAGCGCTCTGGAGCTGGTGATGACCCGCCTTCACGCGGGCGGCAAATTCGACAAAAAATCCTACAAGGTTTCGGGCGGCCTTCACGGCGTGGGGGTTTCGGTGGTGAACGCGCTTTCCGAATGGTGCGAAGCCTTTGTTTTCAGCAACGGAAAGGTACATACCCAGCGTTATAAACAGGGCATAGTCCAGGGCTCAACGGCCGAAGTTGCCGGCGCCGCCCTGGCGCCCTGGGCCGTATCCCGCCTGGAAGCGGGAATAGTGAACGGCGACGCGGACGGTCCTGCCGTGGCGGAAAACGCAAGCAAGCTCGGCAACCGCGGTACGGTGATACGCTTCAGGGCCGACGCCTCTATCTTCGAATCAATCACTTACAATTTCGACGTACTTTCCAACCGTCTGCGCGAGCTGGCGTTCCTGAACAAGGGTTTGGCAATCACGATACGGGACGAGCGGCTCACCAATCCCAAAGTACATGAGTTCAGTTTTGAGGGCGGCGTCAAAAGTTTTGTTGAGTACCTTAACGAAAACAAAACCGTGCTTCACCATACACCGGTTTTCTTTGACGGAAGGCGCGAAGATTCCGGCGGGGAAGTGGAAGTAGAATGCGCCATCCAGTACAATGACGGCTTTAACGAGATCATGTATTCGTTCGTCAACGACATCAATACCCGCGAGGGGGGAACCCATCTGGTCGGCTTTAAGTCGGCCCTGACGCGGACGCTCAACGAATACCTCAAAAAGTCCAAGCTTACCAAAAAACTGGACGAAGGCCTTTCCGGCGACGATGTCCGCGAAGGCCTTACGGCGGTGCTTTCCGTCAAGGTTCCCGATCCCCAGTTTGAGGGGCAGACCAAGGGAAAGCTCGGCAATCCCGAGGTGCGGGGCATTGTGGAATCCGTGGTAAATGAGCAGCTTGAACTTTTCTTTGACCGGCATCCCGATATCATCAATCACATACTCGAAAAATCAGTGCTCGCCGCCAGGGCCCGCATTGCGGCCCGTCAGGCCCGCGACGCGACCCGCCGCAAAAACGCCATGGATTCGGCCGGCCTGCCGGGAAAGCTTGCCGACTGTTCCGAAAAAGATCCCGCCCTGTGCGAACTTTTTATCGTTGAGGGAGATTCCGCCGGCGGCTCGGCCAAAATGGGACGTAACCGCCGCTATCAGGCTATACTTTCGCTCTTTGGAAAAATGCTCAACGTGGAAAAGACCCGCATCGAAAAAGTGATAACCAACGAAAAACTTCAACCGATTATCGCCAGTATTGGCGCGGGCTGCGGCGTTGAATTCGATGTCGCCAAAATCCGCTATCACAAGATCATCATCATGGCCGACGCCGATGTGGACGGTTCCCATATCCGCACCCTGCTGCTTACGTTTTTTTACCGCTACATGACCGCGCTCATTGAGCGGGGCAACGTCTATCTTGCCATGCCGCCCCTCTATCGCCTGAGTTACGGAAAGAAAACATTCTACGCCTATGACGATGCCGAAAAGGATCGCATACTGGCTGAATCGGGGCGCGACCCCGAGAAGGTCGCCGTACAGCGTTACAAGGGCCTGGGCGAAATGAACCCCGACCAGTTGTGGGAAACAACCATGGACCCGGAAAAGCGTAACATCATCCAGGTGCACCTTGATGACGCCGTGGAAGCGGAACGGATATTTAGCACCCTCATGGGCGAAAACGTCGCCCCACGGCGCGAATTCATCGAAGAGAACGCGCTGCTGGTGGCAAATCTGGACGTGTAAGAAACGGGGTGTGACATTTTTTGTTAAAAATGCTACCATGAACCATGGCCGACACACCCGAAGCGCCGCAGCAATCCGGTAAGATTATCCCCGTTGCGATAGAAGACGAAGTCAGGAACGACTACCTCACCTACGCCATGTCCGTTATTGTGGCGCGGGCCCTGCCTGATGTACGGGACGGCCTTAAGCCCGTGCACCGGCGCATTCTTTTCGCCATGGATGAAATGGGCCTGCGTCCCAATTCGGCCACGAAGAAGTGCGCCCGTATTGTGGGCGATACCATGGGTAAGTATCACCCGCACGGTGACCTTGCCCTCTACGACGCGCTGGCCCGTATGGGGCAGGACTTTTCACTGCGGTATCCGCTGATTCACGGCCAGGGTAACTTCGGTTCGGTGGACGGGGACCCGCCGGCGGCCATGCGTTATACCGAAGCGAAACTTTCCAGACTGGGCGACGAAATGCTCGCCGATCTGGGAAAGGAAACCGTCGACTTTGTTCCCAACTATGACGAATCCCTCAACGAGCCCGTTGTCCTTCCGGCGGCTGTTCCGAACCTTCTCATCAATGGTTCAAGCGGCATCGCCGTGGGCATGGCGACGAACATGGCGCCCCATAATCTGGGCGAAGTTTGTGACGCGCTCTGCGCCTACATCGACAATCAGGAAATTTCCGTTGAAGAACTCGGCAAATACATACGGGGGCCGGATTTTCCCACCGGCGGGATCATCTTTGGCCGCCGCGGAATACGCGACGCCTACCGCACCGGACGGGGCAAGATACTTATCAGGGGCCGCTTTACCATCGAGACGGGTAAGGGCGGCAAGGAACTGATCGTTTTTAACGAAATTCCCTACAACGTCAACAAAAAACTGCTCCTTGACCGCATCGCCACCCTGTCCAAAGAAAAGGCCATAGACGGCATTGCCTACTGTAACGACGAATCGGACCGTGACGGAATGCGCCTGGTGATCGAACTCAAGAAAGGCGCCATTGTCAAAGTGGTTCTCAATCAGCTTTTCTCCAATACCCAGCTTCAGACAAGTTTTGGCATTATCAATCTTGCTTTGGTAAACGGCCGGCCCCAATGCCTTAACCTGCGGGAACTTGTCAAATACTTTGTCGAACACCGCATTGAAGTCGTTACCAGAAGAACCAGGCATGATTTACGCAAGGCGGAAGAACGCGCCCATATTTTGGAAGGCCTCGTTATCGCCCTGGCCAACATCGACGAAGTGGTGGCAATCATCAAGGCAAGCCGCGATGAGACGGCGGCAAAGAGCAGCCTGGAAGATCGTTTCAGCCTTTCCGAAGCCCAGTCACAGGCGATTGTTGACATGCGCCTGGGCCGCCTTACCGGCCTGGAAATCGAAAAAATCGAAGCGGAACTTGCCGAAATCAAAGTTCAAATCGCCTGGTTCAAAAGCCTGCTCGAAGACAAAAACAAACTGCTGGGCGTCATCAGGGACGAAATCCGCAGTATCGCCGAGCGTTACGGGGACAAGCGGCGCACCGAAATCGTTGCCGGCGAAGTGGAAAATATCAACATCGAAGACCTTATTAAAAAAGAAGAGATGGCGATACTCATTTCCAGTCTGGGCTATGTCAAGCGGGTTCCCGTTTCTTCGTACCGTAACCAGAGCCGCGGCGGCAAGGGCATGCTCAGCGCCAAACTTGCCGAAGACGATTTTGTTAACCAGATCTTTATCGCCAGCACCCACGAGTATATTGTCTTTATCACCAACGACGGCAAGGCGTACTGGATGAAGGTTCACGAAATTCCGGAAGGTTCACGCACCAGCAAGGGAAGCCACGTCAAGAGCCTCCTTACCGTTTCGCCCAACGAAGAAATCACCGCAATTGTTTCTTTTACGGATTTTTCCGATACGGAATTTCTTTTTATGGGAACCGCGCGGGGCGTGGTCAAGAAAGTGGCGACCAGCGAATTCAGCAACGCCAAAACGCGGGGAATTATCGCCATTAAACTGGATGAAGGGGACCGGCTGGTAAGCGCCCTTCTTACCGGCGGTAAAGACGAAGTGGTTCTGATCAGCCGCCACGGCCAGGCCCTCCGTACCCACGAGGATCAGGTCCGCGTTATGGGCCGCGCCAGCCGCGGTGTTACCGGCGTCAAGCTTTCGGGCGGCGACGAACTTGCCGGCGTCTTAAGGGTCGACACGGCGGCAGGCAAAACAGCTGAACGGATGTTAATCATTTCCGAATACGGCTATGGCAAACGGGTTGATTTTACCGAGTTCAGCGCCCACGGCAGAGCCACCGGCGGCCAAAAAATTTACACGGTTTCCGAACGGACCGGCGAAATCGTCGGCTGTGTCAATGTTCTGGACAGCGAAGAAATTATGTGCATTACCAGCCAGGGCAAGTCGATCAAACTCAAGGTCAAATCCATCCGCGTTATGGGCCGCGCGGCCCAGGGGGTCAGGATACTTAACATCGACAAACCCGACTTTGTCGTCGGCGTGGATCGCATTGTTAAAGACGATGACGAGCCGGAAACCCGGGACCCGCCTGAAAACGCCGAAGACGGAACTCCGCCCGATTCCGGCGAAGCGGCCGGCGGTGAAGCGGGGCCGGCCGATAGCGAATCGGAACCGGACCTGAACGAAACGGATCCGGAAACCGGTACAAATGGTGAACAGGGCGAACTGTTTTGAGCGATTCGCAAGCGGCCCATACCCGGGAACCCGCTCGCTGTTTTAGAGCCTTTTACAAAATTTTTCGATACGGTCCGCGGCGATCTTGATGTTTTCCAGCGAGTTGGCGCTGGAAAAACGTACAAAGCCTTCCCCAAAAGAACCGAAGGCCGTACCCGCGGCGCCGGCAACACCGTCTTCCTCAAGAAGACGGTTGGCAAATTCCGCCGAAGAAAGGCCGAAGGATGCGATGTTGGGAAATACATAGAAGGCGCCCTGGGGAAGGACGCAGCTGATTCCGCTGATATTGTTGAGCGCCGCCGTCAGATAATCCCGCCTTTCCCTGAAAGCCGCCGTCATCTCCGCCGCTTGATCCTGCGGCCCCGTCAACGCCTCGATGGCCGCCCATTGGGTAAAGGAAGCGGCGCAGGAGGCCGAGTTCACCATGAGCATGGACATGTGCCCGGCCAGTTCCCTGTTCATAACGCCGAAACCAAGCCGCCAGCCGGTCATGGCATAGGTTTTGGAAAAACCGTCCAGAATGATAGTCCGGTCCTTCATTCCCGGCAGCGAGGCAATGGAGAGGGGTTTTTCGCCAAAAACGATACGGTCGTAAATTTCATCGGACAGGATAAAAATGTCCCTGTCTTTTACCAGATCGGCAATGGCGCGTATATCGCCGGCACTGAACATGTTCCCGCAGGGATTTCCCGGATTGTTGATGATGATAAGGCGCGTCTTGTCGTTGATGTCCTTCTCGAGTTGATCGAGGTCCACGCGAAAGTTGTTTTTTTCGAGCAGGGGCATGGGTACCGGTTTTGCGCCGGAAAATTTAATCACCGACTCATAGATCGGAAAGCCCGGATTGGGATAAATGATTTCATCGCCTTCACGCCCCAGCATCAGCATCGTAAAAAACATGACGGGCTTTCCGCCGGGGACAACGACAATTTCGTCGACGCTGGTTTTGACGCCCTTATAGGTTTCGCAGTGTTTGGCAATGGCTTCCCGCAGAGGAATAATGCCGGGCGCCGGAGTATAGCCGGTTTTTCCTTCTTTCATGGCCTTGCAGGCCGCCTCGATAATATTCCGCGGCGTGGTAAAGTCGGGCTGGCCGATTTCAAGATGTATGATGCTTTTTCCCTGGGCCTCAAGTTCGTTCGCCAGGGCCAGAATCTTAAACGCCGACTCGGTATGAAGCCGGTTTATCCTGTCCGCCACTAAACTGGTATTCATATACTATTATTTTAACACAGTACCGCAAAAAATGAAGCGCTCGGGGCAGGGGATCTCAATCAAGCTGTAAATGTTAGCTTAACTAACATTTACGGTAGAATCTTGTCTGCAAAAAGAGTATATTATTCGCAGGGTCTAATACCCCGCCGCTCTGTGGCGGGGAGAGTCATTGGACAAGGAGGATATATGAAAATGGGGGGAATAAAAGGGGCGCTGGCGCTGAGTGTTTTTGTTCTCTGCGGTCTGGTGCTTACCGGTGTTGATAATTGTGAAGGCGATCACGTCACCGCGCCTGGTACGGACGCTGCGGCGTCTAACGCCGCTTCGGATACAGCGGCGGAAACGGACGCCGCCAAAGTGAGCGGTATCAGCGGCAAAGAGTGGAAACTTACCGGCCTGCGCAAAGGCGACGCCATTATTACGATTGACCGGAATAAACTCCGGTCCGAAGGTTTCGGCGATTTTTTTACCTTTAACATTGACGGCCGGCGGATAAGCGGCAAAGCCGCT
>JAITBL010000210.1 GCA_031283575.1 Treponema sp.
CTAAAAATTACTCCCGCTCTTGGTGATCAGTTCCTCGTCCCGCTCGGTCAGGGGGATCTGTTTTCCCTTGGCGTCATAAATCGTCATATCCAGGGCAAGGCCCCGCAGTTCCTGTACAAGCACGTTAAAGCTTTCGGGTATGCCCGCCGTGATGGAAGGCTCGCCCTTGACAATCGACTCGTATATCTTCGAGCGGCCCGTCATGTCATCGCTCTTGATGGTAAGGAGTTCCTGCAGCGTATTTGCCGCGCCGTAAGCTTCCAGCGCCCACACTTCCATCTCACCCAGACGCTGTCCGCCAAACTGCGCTTTACCACCCAAAGGCTGCTGGGTTACCAGGCTGTACGGACCGGTTGAACGGGCGTGCATCTTGTCATCAACAAGATGATGAAGCTTGAGGAAGTAAATGATGCCGCAGAAGATCGGGTTGACAAAGGGCTCGCCGGTTCTTCCGTCCCGAAGAACCGTCTTGCTGGTTACGGGAAGCCCCGCTTCCTTGAGCTTTTGTTCGATGTCGTCCGTCGAAGGCGACTGAAACACCGGCGTGGAATACCACTCGTCCAGCGTACTCGCCGCCCAGCCCAGCTCGGTTTCCAAAAGCTGGCCTATGTTCATACGGCTGGGCACCCCCAGGGGGGTAAGACAAATATCCAGCGGCGTGCCGTCTTCCATATAGGGCATATCCTCTTCGGGCAGAATACGGGCGACAACGCCCTTGTTGCCGTGGCGGCCCGCCATTTTGTCCCCTTCGCGCAGTTTGCGTTTGGTGGCAATCAGCACCTTGACCACTTCGTCGACGCCCGGGTTAAGATCATCACCCTGACTCCGTTTAAGCCGCTGAATGTCGATGACCGTTCCCTCGATACCGTGATGTACCTTGAGCGAAGTATCACGCACTTCCTTGGCTTTCTCGCCGAAGATCGAGTTGAGCAGTTTAAACTCGGGCGTCGTTTCCGTTTCGCTCTTTG
The DNA here is from genome assembly GCA_031283575.1 of Treponema sp. Classification (GTDB taxonomy): domain Bacteria; phylum Spirochaetota; class Spirochaetia; order Treponematales; family Breznakiellaceae; genus JAIRYT01. Next base: position 969 of record JAITBL010000210.1, read on the forward strand.
GAGTTACCTTGCCAACCAGAATATCCTGCGCGCGCACCTTGGCGCCGACGCGGATGATCCCTTCGGCGTCAAGATTATCAAGGCTCTTTTCCGAAGTATTGGGAATGTCGCGGGTAATTTTTTCGGGACCAAGTTTGGTTTCGCGCACCTCGGTAGGAAATTCCTTGATATGGATCGAGGTGAACATATCTTCTTTTACTACCCGCTCGGAGATCAGTATCGAATCCTCATAATTATACCCGTTCCAGGGCATGAATCCCACGAGAATGTTGCGCCCCAGCGCAAGCTCGCCGTCCCTGGTTGCGGGACCGTCGGCAATCACCTGACCGGCGACAATCTTTTCGCCCAGTTTAACCACGGGGCGCTGGTTGTAACAGGTATCCTGATTGGTCCGCTGGTATTTTACCAGACGGTACACATCAATTCCTTCCCTGGTCGTTTGAGGCCCGGGATTGGATTTGGAGTCGGGCTTGATCGTGATCTCGCCGGAAGTAACGCGCGTTACCGTACCGGCGCGGCGCGCCTTGACCAGCACGCCCGAATCGTAGGCGCATTTTCCTTCCATGCCGGTGCCGACCCGCGGGGCTTCGGGAAAGATAAGCGGAACAGCCTGGCGCTGCATGTTGCTTCCCATAAGGGCGCGGTTGGCGTCATCGTGTTCGAGAAAGGGAATCAGGCTTGCCGAAACCGAAATGATCTGTTTGGGAGACACGTCCATATACTGAATCTCTTCGGGAGCGCGGGTCGTATAATCGCCCTGACGGCGGCAGCTTACCTGGTCGTCGGAAAAACTTCCGTTATTGTTCAGTTTGGCCGAAGCCTGGGCGATGTAGTAACGGTCCTCGTCCATGGCGGAAAGATATTCGATTTCGGCCGAAGCCTTTCCCTTTTGAACTTTGCGGTACGGCGTTTCCAGAAAGCCGTACTCGTTGACCCGCGTATAATTCGCCAGCGAAACGATAAGGCCGATGTTCGGACCTTCGGGCGTTTCGATGGGGCACATGCGCCCATAATGGGTATAATGCACATCGCGCACTTCAAAGCCCGCGCGATCGCGTGAAAGGCCGCCGGGCCCCAGGGCGTTAAGGCGGCGCTTGTGGGTCAGCTCCGCCAGCGGATTCACCTGATCCATAAACTGCGAAAGCTGGCTGGAACCGAAAAATTCCTTGATTGCCGCGACCACCGGCTTAATCGAAATAAGATCCTGGGGCCGGATCGTATCGGTCTCTTTAAGGCTCATGCGCTCTTTGGCAATGCGCTCCATGCGGCTAAAAGCCACCTTCATCGAATTCGCCATCAGTTCTCCTACCGAACGTATGCGGCGGTTTCCCAGATGATCGATGTCGTCGGCCTTTTCATCGTCAATATAAACTTTGATGAGGAATTTCATCGTGGCGATTACATCCTGTTTTGCCAGGGTAAAATCATCCAGCGGCTTTTCGTAGTTAAACTTTTTGTTGAGCTTGTAACGGCCCACCTTGCCCAGATCATAGCGGCGGCTTAAAAAGAACATGCTGTTAAGATCTTTTTCCGCCTGTTCATAGGTTATCGACTCGCCGGGCATGAGCACCGCGTACACCGCGGCCAGGGCATCCTCGCGGGTGGGCTCGTCGCTGCCCGCGTCATCCTTGACGAATTTGATTTCTTCCCGCTCAAAACAGTTGAGGAGCATGGGCGATTTAAGGGAATCCGGCCCGTCGAAATTAATTACCTCGACAGATTTTATCCCGTTGGTCAAAAGCTCGTCGACATTGTGGGGGTGAAGTTTTTCGCCGGTACGGTAGAGTTTTTTCTGCCCGTCGACAATTCCCGATCCTTCATCCGGCGGCGCGTTGGGGTTTTCTTCGGCCTTGACCCAGACCGGCGAGGCCAGCACCTTGCCGGTAATCTGTTCGCGGGTTTCCTTGTCGTCTTTTATCTTGAAAGTTTCAACCGAATAAAAAACCCTGATAATCGCTTCCCGCGATTCGTAGCCAAGCGCCCGCAGAAAGATCGTTCCCAGGATGCGCTTTTTGCGGTCGATTTTCGCGTAAATAAGATCGCGTTTTTTGTCGATTTCGAATTCGAGCCAGCTCCCGCGGTAAGGAATGATCCGCGAAGAAAAAACTTCTTTTTCGTGGCTAAAGATAACCCCGGGCGAGCGGTGAATCTGGGAAACCACCACGCGCTCCGCGCCGTTGATGATGAAGGTTCCCCTTTCGGTCATGATGGGAATGTCTCCCATATAAATATCTTTTTGACGGATTTCGCCGGTTTGGGTAAAGATAAGATTGATCCGCGCCTTGAGGGGTACCGCGTAGGTTATACCCTTCTGCTTGCAGTCAATTTCGCCAAACTTGATGTTTTCTTCGTCCAGGGTATAGTACTCATACTCAAGCACCATGTCGCCCGAAGGGCTTTCTATGGGAAAGGTTGATTTGAACACTTCCTCGAGGCCCTGCTCTTTGGGGGATTCGCCCTTTGCTACCAGAGCGCGCTGCAGAAAACGCTCGTATGAACAGAGCTGAATATCTATGAGATCAGGCATCTCCATTACATCCTGAATATCCTTGCCCACATAGGATCGCTTGCTGTCTTTTTTTGACTTTACCATTTTCGCCCCCTCATCATATTCCTGAACACAAAAAGTCCGCGGACACACCAAAACCCACGGGTTTTAACCCGTGTTTTTTGATGAGGCATCTGCGGACTTCTTTACACAAACGCTGTCCTTTACTGAATCTCCACGGTACCGCCCGCCGCCGTAACGGTGTCTTTGATCTTGGCGGCCTCGTCCTTGGCGATATTTTCCTTAAGGGTTTTGGGCGCTCCTTCAACAAGGTCCTTCGCTTCCTTAAGGCCCAGACCGGTTACCGCCCGGACTTCCTTGATCACCGAGATCTTTTTGGTGTCGTCAAAAGCTTTGAGCACGACGGTGAACTCGGTCTTTTCCTCGACCGCCGCCGCGGGCGCCGCGCCGGGAGCGGCGGCCGCAATCGCCACAGGAGCGGCCGCGGACACGCCAAACTTTTCTTCCATTGCCTTGACCAGTTCGGAAACCTCCAGAACGGTCATGGAAGCGATCGCTTCCAAAATTTCATCTTTACTGACTGCCATTACCTTCTCCTTGCCATGTGTTACACGTTTCTACGAAACGCGCCGGAGCTGTCTCCGGTTGTGCGCCGGAAATTCCGGTTATCTATGCCGGAATTATTTCCGGCTGTCTACGCCCGACAGGGAACAGTCCCGAAGCCTGACGGACGCCTCATTCAATTACGCAAACAATGATACTCCGCCATATGGACTCTTCGCGGCGAATCAGCCATTGCCGCCCTCCTCCGCTTTTTTGTCGGCGACGGCCTTGATGATCCGCACCAGACGCGCGGGTACGTCGTTAAGGGCCGCCGCAAGATTTCGCGCCGGTCCGTTCATAACCGACATCAGCATGGAGACAAGTTCCAGCCTGCCGGGAAGTCTCGAGAAGGCCGCCATCTGGGCGTCGTTATAAACGGTGTTACTCACCAGACCGCCCTTGACTTTAAGGACCGGCGCTTCTCTGGCAAAGTCCAGAATGATCTTTGCCACTTCGTTGGAATCTTTTGGCGCTACGGCAACAGCGGTAGGCCCCACAAGGTAGGACGCTACTTCCCGGGGCGCCTTGAGTTCCTCAAACGCTATGCGGGCAAAGTTGTTTTTTACCACCTTGTAGGAAGCTTCTTTTTCGCCAAGCTTCCGCCTGAGATTGGTGATCTGTTCCACCGTAAGACCGCGGTAATCGGTAAAGATAAAGTCCTGACCGGAAACGCCAAAGTTTTCCTTGAGCTCGCCAATGGCCTTTACCTTGGAATCCTGTACTCTTTTTGCAACAATGGCCATTATTCACCCTCCTTGACAGCAACCCACACGCCGGGCCCCATGGTCGAAGCAAGCGATACGGACTGAATAAATTCTCCCTTGGCGTCGGCCGGCTTTTTACGCCTAATCTCGCCCAACACCACGCCGACGTTTTCCGTAACTTTGGCCGCCTCCATCGAAACCTTGCCCACCGCCAGGTGCACCACTCCGGTTTTGTCGGCGCGGAATTCCACGCGGCCCTTTTTAAGTTCCGACAACGCGCCTTTAAGGTCAAAGGTGACCGTTCCCGTTTTGGGGTTCGGCATCAGGCCCCTGCGGCCCAGCACCATACCAAGCTTGCCCACATCCTTCATCATATCGGGAGTAGCCACAGCCACATCAAAATCGAGCCATCCGCCCTTGATTTTTTCGATAAGGTCATCGGCGCCCACAAAGGAGGCGCCGGCGTCCTGCGCTTCTTTTTCTTTTTCAGGCTTGCAGAACACGAGCACCCGTTTTTCACCCTTGAACTGATTGGGAAGCACTACCGTATCGCGCACGGTCTGGCTCTTCTTGAGGTTGACCTTGACGGAGAGATCCACGGTTTCGTCGAACTTGGCGTAGGCCATGGACTTGATCAGGTCCAGAGCTTCGGTCAAATCGTAGGCGTTCGCGCTGTTGTACTTTTTCGCGCTTTCCCTGTATTTTTTTCCCCGCTTCATTTGTCCACCTCCACGCCCATGGACCGCGCGGTACCGGCAATGATCTTCATCGCCGCGTCAACATCGTTGGCCGAAAGATCCGGCATCTTGAGGCTGGCGATTTCCGCCAGTTTTGCGCGGGAGATCCTGCCCACTTTGGTCTTGTGGGATTCGGGGGAACCCTTTTCCAGCCCTATCGCTTTTTTGATCAACACCGAAGCCGGAGGGGTTTTAAGGATGAAGGTAAAGGTCTTATCGGCGTACACGGTGATCACCACCGGTATGATAAGTCCCGCCTCCATGGATTTCGTCCGGTCGTTAAACTGCTGGACGAACTGGGGCGCGCTGACGCCGTGAGGTCCCAGCGCCGGTCCGACGGGCGGGGCCGGAGTGGCCTTGCCCGCGGGGCACTGGAGTTTGATCAGGGCGGCGATTTTCTTCTTCGCCATACAATCTCCTTTGTGGTGTGTCTGCCGTCCGTTCCGCGGCGCGCGAAACCGGTATAACAAACTGGCGGGGCTTCGTCAGTTTTCGAAGCTCCTCCCACATTATTGTTTTAGACTTTTTCTACCTGTAAAAGATCAACTTCCACCGGAGTATTCCGGCCAAAGATTCCTACCATTACCTTTAACTTGTTCTTTTCCTGATTCACTTCTTCGATGGTTCCCGTGAAGGATTCGAAGGGGCCGTCGATGATCTTGACCTGTTCTCCCGCGTTGAATGTCTGCCGCGAGCGGACGGGCTTTTCGCCCTTGATTTCGCCCGATTTTTGCAGGATGCCCCGGGCCTCGTCGCCGGAAAGGGGCTGCGGCATCTTGTCCGACGGCGTGCCCACAAAGCCGGTTATGCCCTGGATTTTTTTGATCCTGGAACAGGTTTCCTTCCATTCCTGGGGAAGGTCCATCTCTATCATCACATAACCGGGAAAGTACTTTCGGGTCCGGGTACGTTTTTTGCCGTTTTGAACCTCCAGCACCTCTTCCTGGGGAATTTTGATGTCTTTAATCACCTCGCCGCTCAACTCGCCGGATTCGATCATGAGGCGGATAATTTTTTCTATTTTGTTCTCATAACCCGAATAGGTGTGGAGAACATACCAGCCAGCTGCCATTTATTTTCCTAGAATATAGCCTGCACCCCAAGGAGCAGCAAAATGTCCACAGCGCCCAGAATCACCGCGATAATCACCGTGGATATAATGACGACTCCTACGGAACTTACCACATCGTCCCGGCCGGGCCAAACCACCTTGCGGAGCTCGGCATAGGACTCTTTAAAGAACTGAATAATCTTTTTTCCCACCGTACTCACTTCTCCTTTCCATTATCATTCGGCGGCCTGCTGCGCCTTCGAAGCCTGTTGCGCCTTCACTTTGTTCAGGCGCAGTTAGTTGTGCTTTAAGCCCAACTACCGGCTTCCCCTCCGCTCCCTCACATCCTGTTCGGTCGCTCCGGGCCGGGGTTCCGGCCTGCCGGCGCCCTCCATGGCGCCTTTTCCTCCCCTCATGGCAGCCGCTCCCACCTGGTCGCGGCATTTCAAGAGGCGGCCGAAACCCTTCGAAGCCTGCTGCGCCTTCACGTTGTTCAGGCGCAGTAGGCTTCGAACCCACGACCTGCGGTTTTGGAGACCGCCGCTCTACCAACTGAGCTATACGCCTTGGTAATTGCCTTGCTAACGCGCGGCAATAACCTTCGTTTGTCACGGACAAACGAAGGTTATTTTATTTTTGTTTCCTTGTGCAGGGTGTGTTTCCTGTCAAAAGGGCAATATTTGCTGAATTCCAGCTTTTCCTGGGTGTTCCGGCGGTTCTTTTTGGTGGTATAGTTCCGCCGTTTACATTCGGTACACTGCAGGGCTACCAGTTCAACGGCTGTTTTCTTGCTTGCCATGTATTTTCCTCCTCAACGCCCTTTCGGCAACGGGTAAGCCCTCGATCAGAATCGAACTGATGACCTTATCCTTACCATGGATATGCTCTGCCAACTGAGCTACAAGGGCAAAAACGGCAATTTTAACCTATAGTTTATTGAAAATAACAAGAATTCGGGATTGTGTCAACACCCCCGGTCCACCCTGTCAACCAACCCCACTGCGAATGAAGTTGACAACAAATGAATTCCGCCTGATAATACTATTGTCGTATGAAACAACCTGCAGCGAAACAACATAGTATAATCACCCCCCCCCCCCCCTATCGATTTACCAGGATATAAGCCCCCGTTTTTAGGGGCGTATTTTCCCTTATTTCTCATTTTTCTCATGCTTCTTGTTGGCGGCAGCCTTCATGCCCAGGCCGAAGACGGGTTTTTTGCCGGGCCGCTGGCGGAGGCCGCCTTGTACAGCCGGAACAGCGCAGCTTTTGGGGGCGGTTTTATCCTTGGCGGCGGCGGCGGTTCCATGGCGCTGGGATTGATGACGGTCTGTTTTGTGGACGGCGAAAAGCTTACCACCCTGGAAATCACCATATTCTTCCGGAGATACCTGCTCCCCGGGCGGGAGGGTGAGGGTCTCTTCGCCCAGGTTAACGGGGGGGTAGCGCTGTTTAACCTGAACGGCGTGGCCATTCCGGCCAAACTGGGGATGTTTTCGGCGGGTCTTACGGCGGGGTGGCGCTTTCTCTTTGGCGAATTGTGGTATGTGGAACCCACCGTCCGGGTGGGATGGCCGTATATTGCCGGGGCGGGAGTATCCGCCGGATTCAGATTCTAAAAAGGCGGAAAAACATGAAAATACATACGGTAGTATTGGCG
>JAITBL010000128.1 GCA_031283575.1 Treponema sp.
TAGTTTTGGAATTTACGGTATAAGGAGCGAAGAATGGGCAAAACGATACGGCTTACGATGGGCCAGGCGGCGCTGCGCTTTCTGGACAATCAATATGTGGAATACGACGGCAAGGAAATAAAGTTTGTCGAAGGCGTCTTTGGCATCTTTGGCCACGGCGTTGTCGTCGGTCTGGGCGAAGCCCTGGCGTCGGGGAATACTTCGCTCCGCTTTTATCAGGCAAAGAACGAACAGGGCGCGGGGCACGCGGCGATTGGTTTTGCCAAGCAGCATAACCGCCTGAAGATGATGGCCGCCTGTTCGTCGATTGGGCCCGGCGCCCTCAACATGGTTCCCGCCGCGGCCACCGCAACGGCAAACCACATTCCCGTGCTGTTTCTGCCGTCGGACGCCTTTGCCTGCCGTCAGCCCGATCCGGTTCTGCAGCAGATCGAAATTCCCACGGATTATACCAATACGGCCAGCGACGCCTTTCGCGCGGTAAGCCGGTACTGGGATCGGGTCCAGCGGCCCGAACAGCTGATGACCGCTTTTATCAACGCGTTCCGCGTGCTCACCGATCCCGCCGAAACCGGCGCGGTAACGGTGAGCCTTCCCCAGGACGTACAGGGCGAAGCCTGCGATTATCCCGAAGAATTTTTGGCGAAGCGGGTGCATCACATTGAGCGGCGCATTCCGACGGCGGGCCAGATCGCGCGGGCCGTTTCGATGCTCAGGGCGGCGAAAAAACCCCTTGTGATCTGCGGCGGCGGCGTACGGTATTCCCTTGCCGGCGGCGCCCTCGAAAAATTCTGCGCCGCCTTCGACATTCCCTTTGCGGAAACCCAGGGCGGCAAGGGAACCGTGCTCTGGGACAATCCCTACAATCTTTCCGGCATAGGAACCACCGGCGCGCTTTCGGCAAACAGGCTGGCAAAAGAAGCGGATCTGATCATCGGCGCGGGAACCAGACTCGGCGATTTTACCACCTGTTCCAAGTGGCTCTTCCAGAATCCCGCCTGCCGCATACTCGGCATTAACGTCGCTTCCTTTGACGCCTACAAGATGAACGCGGAGCCGATCATCGCCGACGCGAAACTGACGCTGGAAGCGCTCACCGAAGCGGCGGCCGGTTACCGGTCGCAGTGGGGGCCGGCCGTTTCCGCCGTCCGCGATGAATGGAAGGCCGAAGTCGACCGGCTCTACCGTGAAGACGCGGCCCCCGCTCCCGACGGCAAGCCGCTTCTCTCGCAGGCGCGCATACTCGGCGAGCTGAACGACCGGCTCCTTCCCAAAGATACAATCGTCGTTTCCGGCTCCGGCTCCATTCCGTCGGACATGCAGCGGGTGTGGCGCGCGCGGGAAGCGGGAACCTATCACATGGAGTACGCGTTTTCCTGCATGGGCTACGAAGTGGCGGCGGCTCTGGGCGTCAAGATCGCCTTTCCCCAAAAAGAAGTGGCTGTGATCATCGGCGACGGCGCTTACGCCATGCTTCACACGGAACTGCTCACGGCGGTGCAGGAAGGCAAAAAGATCATCGTCGTGGTGCTCGACAACTCCGGTTTTCACTGTATCGACAATTTGCAGCACAGCCAGGGCATAGGACACTTTGGGAACGAATGGAAAACGCGGGATGTTTCGGGCCGCCTTGACGGGGCGCCGGCCGGCGTCGATTACGCCAAAAACGGCGAAAGCTGGGGGGCTCTGGGTCTGAGGGCGCGGACGCCCGAAGAACTGGCCGCCGCGGTCAAGGAAGCGCTGGCGTCGAAGCAAAGCGTGGTGATTGACTGCAAGGTAAGTCCCAAAACCATGACGGGCGGATATGAAAGCTGGTGGCGCGTCGGTACCGCCCAGGTTTCGGACAATCCCGCCGTCGTTAAGGCCGCGCGGGAAATGGCCGAAGAAACCGCGCGGGCGCGGAAATTTTAACGCGGGTTTAAACCCGCCCGCGAATACTACGGAGGATTTTATATGAAAGAGAAAACTGTCAGACTGGCCATTGCTCCCATTGCCTGGACCAATGACGACCTTCCCGAACTTGGCGGCGAAAATACCTTCGAGCAGTGCGTAAGCGAAATGGCGCTTGCCGGTTTTGAAGGCAGCGAGGTGGGCAACAAGTATCCCAAAGATCCCAGGGTGTTGAACAAAGCCCTGGGTCTGCGGGGCCTTACGATCTGCAACGCCTGGTTCAGTTCATTCCTCACGACAAAGCCCTACAGGGAAGTAGAAGCGGATTTTATCAAACACCGCGACTTTCTCCACGCCGTGGGCGCCCGCGTTATCGGCGCGGCGGAACAGGGACACAGCATTCAGGGACAGAGCCTGCCGGTGTTTGACCGGAAGCCCACGTTCACCGATGAAGAGTGGGAGAAGCTTTGCGAGGGCCTTGACAAGCTGGGCAAGCTTGCCGCCGCCAGGGGGATGAAGCTTACCTATCATCACCACATGGGAACCGGCGTGCAGACGGCCGCGGAAATCGACCGGCTTATGGAAAATACCGACGAGGCGAAACTCGGCCTTCTCTATGATACGGGCCACCTTGTCTTTGCCGGCGAGGATCATCTGGCGGTGCTGAACAAATGGATAAAGCGTATCCGTCATGTTCACCTTAAGGATCTGCGGCCGGCAATCCGCAAAAAAGCAATCGCGGAAAAATGGTCCTTTTTGCAGGCCGTCAAGTCCGGCGTCTTTACCGTGCCCGGCGACGGTTCCATCGACTTTGTTCCGGTTTTCGCGGCCCTTAAAAAAGCGAAGTACGAGGGCTGGATGGTGGTAGAAGCCGAACAGGATCCCGCCAAAGCCAACCCGCTGGAATACGCGATCAAGGCGCGTTCCTATATCCGCGAAAAGGCGAAGCTTTAGAGGCGGGAGGAAAAATGCAGTTCGGTATAAATACCCTTGACGACATTGACGTAAAAGACAAGACGGTGCTGTGCCGCATTGACATCAATCAGCCGGTGGACAAAAAGGCGAACGCCCTCAGGGACACCACCCGTATTGAAGCCTGTATTCCCACGCTCAGGGAACTTTCCGAAAAGGGCGCGAAGCTGGTGCTGCTGGCCCACCAGGGCAGCGACATCGAATACAAAAATTTCTGGACCACCTGGCCCCACGCGAAAGTGTTAAGCGCCTGTCTTGGAAAGGAAGTGGCGTTTATCGACGACGTCTGCGGTCCGGCGGCGCGGGAAGCAATCAGGGCGCTCGGGAGCGGCGAAATTCTTTTGCTCGACAATGTGCGCTTTGTGTCGGAAGAGCAGACCCTGTTTGAAACGAAGCTGCTCCTTTCGCACGAAGAGCAGGCAAAGACCCTTCTTGTACGCAAGCTTGCCCCCCTGGCCGATCTCTACGTATGCGACGCTTTTGCCGCCGCCCACCGCGACCAGCCTTCGCTGTGCGGATTCGAACAGGTCCTTCCCAGCGCCATGGGGCGTTTGTTTGAAAAAGAATTCTGCGTTATTTCGTCGCTTATGGAAAAGCCCGAGCGCCCCTGCGTCTTTGTTCTGGGCGGCGCCAAAATCGCCGACGCCTTTCTGATGATGACGACGGCGCTGAAAGGGGGAACGGCGGATCAGGTGCTTTCAGGCGGACTCGTCGGCGAAGTGCTCCTCTGGGCGGACGGCAAAGACATCGGCGAGGGCGCGCGGGCCTTCATCAGAAAGGAAGGCTACGAAAAGCTCGTCGATACGGCAAAGGAACTGCTTGCCGCCTGCCGCGGCAAAATCGTCATGCCCGAAGACTTTGCCGTGGTGGAAAACGGCGGGCGCGTTGAATACAGGCCGGATTTGATTCCCGAAGGAGCGGTGGTACTCGACATAGGAAGCGTCACCGCGGCAAAGTACCAGAGCGTGATACGCTCGGCAAAGACCGTTTTTGTCAACGGCCCCATGGGCGTTTTCGAGGAAGCGCCCACGGAACTGGGCACAAAAATGGTGTGGGACGCTCTGGGCGATACGGCGGCCTACACGGTGATTGGCGGCGGCGACAGTATTACCGCCGCCAAAAAGTACGGCAAAACAAAAGACATCGGCTATATTTGTACCGGCGGCGGGGCGTTGATACGCTTTCTGACCGGCGAAGAACTGCCGGTAGTCAGGGCGCTGCGGCATGGTTCGCGGATAAAACATACCTCATAGACAGGAGAAGCATTATGGTAAAAGTAGGAGTAGCCGGTTACGGCGTTATCGGGCAGCGGCTTGCCGACGGAGTGGCCCTGCAAAAAGACATGGAACTGGTGGGAATTGCCGACCTTGCGCCGACCCTTTCGATCAGGGCGCTCAGGGAAAAAGGCATGCCCTACGACCTCTATCTGGTCGACGGCGCGGACAAGTCAAAATTCGACGCGTTAAAAATTCCCTGCAAGGGAAGTTTTAACGACCTGATCGGCAAAGTCGACATCATGCTCGATTCATCTCCGGGCGGGGTGGGCGCCAAAAACAAGGAACTGTACGAGAAGGCCGGCGTCAAGGCGATCTTTCAGGGCGGCGAAAAAAATTCCGTTGCCGATGTGTTCTTCCACGGTTATGCCAACTACGAAAAGGGCCTGGGCGTCAATTACCTTAAGCTGACCAGCTGCAACACCACCGGCCTGATCCGTTCGGTGGATTGTCTGGATCGCGCCTTTGGCGTCGATCGCGTGGCGATTACGATCATCCGCCGCGTGGCCGATCCCGGCGATTATCACCGCGGATTGACCAACGCCCTGCAAATGGACAAGGCGCCAAGTCATCAGGCCCTTGACCTGATGACGATCATGCCCCACGTTGAGGCCACCGGCATTTTGGTTCACACGCCTGTTACCCACGGTCACATCATCACCGTGCTGGCTCACGGCAAGGGCGGCAAAAAGATCGCCAAAGATCAGGCGCTGGAAGCGTTCGGGAAACACGACCGAATTCGCGTGGTGCGCCTCGAAGACGGCTTCCTGGGCAACGCGTCCTTCTTCCGTTACGCGCGGGACCTTGGAAACCCCCGCGGCGACATGTACGAGATCGGCCTGTGGGAAGACAGCATTGTTGAAAGCGGCGATAACATCATGTACGCGATCAATATTCCCCAGGAATCGGTGACGATCCCCGAAAGTATCGACGGCATACGCGCCGCCCTGAAAATGCAGGGCGATTCCAAAAGCGCCACCGCCGAAACCAACAAGTACCTTGGCCTTGGCAGGTGGAAACAGGAGTAAACAGGAAATGAATATCGATCTGAGGAACCTCGACTCTATCTTTCCCGCCGGTTTGAGCGAGGATCAAAAAGCCCGCGCGAAAACCCTGTTTTTAAAAAATCTTTCCGCAGAGGCGCACCGTTTCTACGGCGGAAAAATGCAGACGGTTCCCAAGTGCGGAATCTACAGTCTTAACTGGTTTAATGTCTGGTACACTCCGGGCGTTTCAAAAATAAGCACCACCATCCGCGACGAGGGCGACGCGTCCTTTGCCCTTTCCAACCGGGGCAACACGGTGGCGGTCGTGTCCGACTCGACCCGCGTGCTCGGCGACGGCGACTGTACGCCGCCGGGAGGCCTTGGCGTTATGGAAGGCAAGGCGATGATCATGAAGTACCTTGGCGGCATCGACGCGGTTGCGCTCTGCGTTGACAGCAGGGGCGCGGACGGCAAAAACGATCCGCAAAAAATCATCGACTTTGTAAAGATGGCCCAACATTCTTTTGGCGCGGTGAACCTCGAAGACATCAGCCAGCCCAACTGTTTCAGGGTCCTTGACGATCTCCGCGAAGCCTGCGACATTCCCGTGTGGCACGATGACGC
>JAITBL010000175.1 GCA_031283575.1 Treponema sp.
AAGATTCCTTGACCGCCGTCGATTTTCTTGTCTCCACGATACCGCTGACGGAAACCGACAAACCCGTCGTCCGGGTACAGACCATTCTTGGAGAAGAAGACTACCAAAAAATTCAGGAGGCCGTTACCGCATTTGCGTTTACCGAACGGAAAGCGGAAGTTCCGGTACGCCCCGCCTTTCTGGAAAAACGCCTGGACGATCTTATCGGGATTTTCATGCAGTCAAGACGCCTGCTCGATAACTTTAGCGTCGTATCCATCAGGGCCGATTGTTCTTTTGATGAACTTGTCCGTTTTGCCGCCGCCCGTTTTGCGCCGGAAAACCCGGAGGCGGTCTGCCGGGCGCTCACGGACAGGGAAGCCCTTGCTACCCAGGTCGTCGCCGAACTGGGAATAGTGCTGCTGCACACCCGCGGCGCGGACAACACGCCGCCGGTATTCGCGGTAATCGTTCCCGAAGGAGGGTTGTTTACCGGGGCGTATTTGAAGAATACCAAAAGCTGCGTACTTATGCTGCTGCCGGAAAAAGTCCCCAAAGAAATGACCGAATTAATGGGAAGAATTTCCGGCGCTTTAATTGACATGCCGCTTTTTCTTGAGGCGGTTCGCGCGGGAAACAGCGAGACCATACAGGCAATTCTTGAAAGGGAAATTTCGGAAACCCTCGCCCAATGCGGCGGGAAACTGATATAACGATATAAATGAGGCTGTTCCAAAACTTCAGTTTTTGGAACAGGCTCAAATGATAAGGAGAAGATCATGGCGCTACCCATGCTCAAAAAAGAAAACATTGTTCTTGGCCAGCCCGGGGCGGAACGCGAAGATGTCATTCGCCGCTGCGGACGCATGCTGGCCGGCTCCGGCTATGTCAACGAACGCTACATCGAGGGGATGATCAAACGGGACAATTCCTTTAGTACCGGAATAGGGAATTTTATCGCCATCCCCCACGGCGAGGAAGCCTTCAAGAAAGACATCATCACTACCGGCATCGTCGTGCTGACCTATCCCGAAGGCATAGACTGGCACGGAAGCACGGTATACCTCGTAATCGGCATTGCCACCAAAGGCGACGAACACCTGGATATCATGGGGAACATTGTAGACAATCTGGAAACGGGAGACGACGTTATTAAACTTGTCAAAAGCGCCGGCGTCGACGAAGTATACGCAATGTTAAGCGGCGAAAAGGCATGATCGTCACCGTAACGCTGAACCCCGCGCTGGACAAAACCGCCCGGGTCGATACGGTGCGGCCCGGCGCCCTTAACCGCCTGCGGGACGTAACGCTGGACGCCGGGGGCAAAGGGGTAAACGTCTCGGCGATGATCCGGGCCCTGGGCGGCGAAAGCATCGCCGTTGGTTTTTCAGGCGGCGGCGCCGGGGAGGAATTACAGGCCCTTATCGCCAAAAAAGGCCTGCGCTCCGACTTTGTCCGCATCGCCGCCGTCACCAGAACCAACTTGAAAGTAGTGGCCGGCGACGGAACGCTGACCGAATTCAACGAGCCGGGACCGGAGATACGGCCCGGCGAGTGGCGGGAACTGGAACAAAAACTTTCAGGATACGGGGCGAAGGGAAACATCATCGTACTTTCAGGGAGCCTTCCCGCCGGACTTGACGCGGACACCTACCAAAAACTTTCGGTCATGCTGCGCGGGGCGGGGGCGGCGGTGTTTCTCGACGCCGACGGCGAAGCCCTCAGGCGCGCCCTTGAATCCGGCCCGGACGGGGTTCCCGATTACATCAAGCCGAACCGCTATGAACTGCTTCAATATTTTGGCGTAACGGATGACGGGACGGTGACGGAAACAAGGCTTGCCGAACTCTGCCGCGCGCTGATCGGCAGGGGCGTTAAGCTGGCCGCCCTTTCGATGGGAGAGGCCGGAGCGATTTTTGTAAACGGGGAAGGCGTCTGGCGCGCTCCGGCGCTTCCGGTACAGGTGCGGTCAAGCGTTGGCGCGGGAGACAGCATGACCGGCGCTTTGGTCCGGGGCTTTGAACAGGGGCTGCCGCTGGAGCGGTGCTTCGCCCTTGCCATGGCCGCGTCCGCAGGGGCCTGTACCACGGAGGGAACCAATCCGCCTTCCCGCGCGTTGGTGGACAGCCTTTTAACGCGGACGCGAATCGAAAAAATCGCGTAATGATAAAGGAGCATTGATGATCACCTTACAGGGTAAAGGGGTAAGCGCGGGGATAGCGAAAGGCCGGCTTTCCTTTCTTAAACGGACAAGCCTTTCGGTTGAAAAGCGGCCTGTCGAAAACGCCGGTGAAGAAGTAGAGCGGTTTAACGCCGCGCGGGAGATCGCGGCGGATCAGCTTGACGCGCTGTCCACGACAATGGTGGACAAAGTCGGCGAAGAAAACGCCCTGCTTTTTGAAATCCACCGGATGATACTGGAAGACACCGACTTTTGCGATCCGGTTATCGAGATCATCAAAACGGAAAAAGTATGCGCCGAATACGCGGTAAATACCGCCGGTTCCCGGCTCGCCCAGGAATTCGCCGATATGGACGACGAGTATATGAAGGCCCGCTCAATCGACATGTACGATGTTTCCAGGCGGGTAATCGAAATACTGTCGGGAGAGGATCAGGCTGCCGCCCAAAACGGCGGGCCGGTGATCCTTGCCGCCGATGACTTTACCCCCAGCGAGACCGCCCAGCTTGACCGCGGCAGGGTGCTTGCCCTGGTGTCCCGCCAGGGGGCGGCCAATTCCCACACGGCGATTTTCGCCCGTACCATGGGCATCCCGGCGATTATTTCGTTCGGGGAATTCCTCTCCGGGGATCTTTCGGGAAAGCAGGCGGTTCTTGACGGCGAGACGGGGGTTTTGTACATCGACCCGGAACCGGAAATAATACGGGAACTGGAAGAAAAGGAAGAACGGCAGAAGCGGGAAAAAGCGAAACTTGAAGAGGGGAGGGGAAAGCCCACCCTTGCCAAAAACGGCCGTCCGATGAAGCTCTGCGCCAACATCGGCTCGGTGAACGACGCCGACGCGGCCCTTGCCGGAGACGCCGAGGGGGTCGGCCTTTTCCGCAGCGAATTCCTCTACCTCGGCAGGAACGACTATCCCGACGAAGACACCCAAATGATGAGCTACCGGAAGGCGCTTGAAAAAATGGGGAATCGCCAGGTGGTGATCCGCACACTGGACATAGGCGCCGACAAACAGGCCGCTTACTTCGAGCTGCCCGAAGAGGAAAACCCCGCCCTGGGCATGCGGGCGATCAGGATATGCCTGACCCGTCCCGATCTTTTCAAAACCCAGCTGCGGGCCATTTACCGGGCCTCGGCGTACGGTAACGCGGCGATCATGTTTCCGATGATAAGCTCCCTTGACGAACTGCGGCGGGCCAAAGAACTGGCCAAAGCGGCGCGGGAAGAACTCGCCGCCAAAGGCATTCCGTTCAGGCAGGACGTTCCCGTCGGCATTATGATAGAAACCCCGGCGTCGGCGATCATAAGCGACGTTCTGGCAAGGGAAGCGGATTTTTTCAGCATCGGTACCAACGACCTCACCCAGTACACCCTCGCCATGGACCGGCAGAACGATTCGATTTCCCCGTTCTGCGACACTCACCACGAAGCGATACTGCGCCTTATCCGGCTGACCTGCGAAAACGCCCACAAGGCCGGTATCTGGTGCGGCATTTGCGGCAGTCTGGGCGCCGACCTCGCGCTGACAAAAACCTTTGTCGATATGGAAATCGACGAACTTTCCGTGGAGCCTTCCCGTATATTGAAACTCCGCGCTCTTGTCGCCGAGTGTTAAAACTTCTGCGCGGAAAGACGGCGTGGCCGCTGGACAACGCCGCCCCTCCTGTGTTATATTTTTTTCAGGCACGAAGCCTGTCCATTCCCATGAAGGGAAGCCCAACGGAGATGAACTCCCATGCCGCCCGCGCGCGGCCCAAAAATAGTTGCGGCAGGGGGTTTTGTGTCACAGTCAGTAAGGTCCCAATCCCGATTTTCATCATCACGCCAAACCGGTCAAACGGCTGTCGAAGAAAAATACCGGCGGCTTCTTGATCTCATTGCCCGCGCGGGAAGCGCCGCCGTGGCGTTTTCGGGCGGGGTGGATTCTTCGTTTTTATGCCACGCCGCCCATGAAGCCCTGGGCGAAAAGGCCGGGGCGTTTACCGTCGTATCGCCGATGCTTGCCCAAAGGGAACGGGAAGAAGCCGCCCGCGTCGCCGCCCATATCGGTATCGCTCACTTTTTAATAGAAGAAAATGAAATCGACGCCGAAGTGGCGGCTAACGGCAAAGACCGCTGTTATCATTGCAAAAAAATCGAATTCGCCGCCATAAAGCGTTCTGCCGAAGAACGGGGTTTTGCCGTTGTTTTTGACGGCTCCAATGTGGACGATGAAGGCGATTACCGCCCCGGCCTTAAAGCCCTTGCCGAAACCGGCGTTATAAGTCCCCTGCGGGAAGCGGGTTTTACCAAGAACGAAATCCGCGAATATTCCCGCAGGGCCGGCCTTCCCACCTGGGACAAGCCCGCCTTCGCCTGCCTCGCCTCCCGCGTGCCCTACGGTGAAAGCGTTGACGCGGAAAAGTTAAGCCGCATCGACAGGGCGGAAGAAGTCCTTCGCGAGGCGGGCTTCCGTCAGTTCCGGCTTCGCGCCCATGGAGAAGCCGGCGGCGGCATTGCCCGCATAGAAGTTGCCCCGGAAGAACGGCGGCGTTTTTTCGATACCGCCGTGCTGGACGAATTATCCCGCCGCATC
>JAITBL010000024.1 GCA_031283575.1 Treponema sp.
AAAAAAATCGGAATGCCGGATAATAAAAAACGCAAAGCATTTGTCCATATTAACGGCGGCGGATCAATTAATAGGTGATTTCATTTTGGAAATGACTCTCCCCGCCCTGGGGGTGTAAGCCTGTCTCTTTTTTGTGTAAACGGAAAACACCGGGGAACCCGTCTTCCCCATAAATGCCGTCCGCGTCAGACCGCCCCGAGGGTGGCCAGCATAATCGCCTTGATCGTATGCTTGCGGTTTTCCGCTTCGTCCCAGGCGCGGCTTTGGGGGCCGTCGATCAGTTCGGCGCTTACTTCCTCGCCCTTGATAAAGTAAATGGCGGGGGAACTTTGTGCGGGTCATTCCTTGACCCCGTTTTTTCTTTTCTATACACTGGAGGTGATGGCATATATAAAGACCCTGTTTGACCGTAATTTTCTGGAATATGCGAGCTATGTAATCAAGGACAGGGCGATTCCCGATCTTGAAGACGGCCTCAAGCCGGTACAGCGGCGTATTTTACATTCGCTTTTTGAAATGGATGACGGCAAGTTCCACAAGGTGGCCAATGTTGTCGGCCACTGCATGAAGTATCATCCCCACGGCGACGCTTCCATCGGGAGCGCCCTCGTGGTTCTTGCCAACAAGGATCTCTTTATCGACCGCCAGGGAAACTTCGGCAATATCTACACCGGCGACGAAGCTTCGGCGCCGCGCTATATCGAGTGCCGCTGCACGCCCCTGGCAAAGGATATTTTCTATAACCCCAAACTTACCCCCGATGTCGACTCGTACGACGGACGCAGCAGGGAGCCGGTGCTGTTTCCCGCCAAGATACCCGTTGTGCTCGTTATCGGCGCCGAAGGCATAGCCGTTGGCATGTCGACAAAGATTCTGCCGCATAATGTTATCGAGGTGCTCGAGGCGGAAAAAGCCTGTCTCCAGGGAAAAAAGTTTACCCTCTACCCCGACTTTCCCACCGCGGCCTTAATGGACGTGTCCGATTACCAGGACGGAAATGGCAAGGTCCGCGTGCGGGCCCGGCTCGATCTTTCCGATCCCAAACGCATCGTGATCCGCGATCTGCCCTACGGTTCGACGACGGAGAGCATGATGGCCAGCGTGGAAAACGCCGCCAAAACGGGACGCGTCAAAGTACAGTCGATTAACGATTACACCGCCGAAAAAGTCGAAATCGAAATAAAGCTCGCCCGCGGTGAATACGCCAAAGAAACCGTCGACGCCCTCTTTGCCTTTACCGAGTGCGAGCAGTCCATTTCGGTCAACCTGCTCGTTATCAGGGACGGCCTTCCTGCGGTGATGACGGTCACCGAAGTGATCAGGTATCACGCGAAACAGCTCGTTAAAATTCTTACCAAAGAGCTTTAGATTGAAAAGAAAGAGCTGTCCGAAAAACTGCACCTGAGGAATCTTGAACGCATCTTTATCGAAGAACGTATCTATAAAAAAATTGAGGCGATGAAAACCGCCCGCGGCGTGAGCGACGCCGTCAAGGCGGGCTTTAAACCCTTCCTGGGGGAAATCGGGCAGCGCGGCGTAAGCGACGAAGATGTCGAACATCTCCTTCGCATTCCGATCAGGCGCATATCGCTGTACGACATCAACAAGGCCCGCGACGAGATGCACGCCATTCAGGCCCGGATAAAGGAAATCAACGCCCGCCTTAAAAATATCGTCGCCTATGCGCTCGACTATCTTGACGGCGTTATCGAAAAAATCAGGGCGGACGAAGAGCTGGGCGGCGGGGCGCGAAGAACCAAAGTCGGCGCTTTCGGGATGGTGGATGTAAAAGAAGCGGCGCGCCGCGACGTTCAGCTTAAATACGACAGCGCCTCCGGTTATCTGGGAACTTCGGTTTCGTCGGGGAAAACGGTCGCGGAACTTTCGCCGTTTGACCGCATTCTGATCATCAGGAATAACGGTCTCTGGTCGGTGACCGATATTCCCGACAAGGCTTTTATCGGGCCCAACGCGTGGTTTATCGGCCTTGCGGACAAGGACGCGATAAAAGCGATTACCTTTACGTTAATCTACAAAGAGGCCAAAAGCGGCTGCCCCTGTATCAAGCGTTTTACCATCGAAGGGTGGATCATGAACAAGGACTACGCCCTGCTGGGCGACGGCTGCGAAGTGCTCCACGGCGATACCCGCGCGAAGTTTTCGTTTACCGTCAAATACAAACCCAGGCCGCGCCTTAAAGTTTTAAGCGAAACGTTTAAGGCTCACGATTACGGAGTGAAGGGCATCAAGGCGGGCGGGGTACGGCTGTCAAACAAAGAAGCCGAAGGCATTGAGTTAAAATGAGGAGGAAGGGCCATGTCGGACGCGGCTGATATATCGGTATTTTCGGAAGAGGAACAGCGCCAAATTACGGACGAAATTGAACGCGCCGCCCGCCGTGAGACTCTGTCGCCGCCCTCGCTTCCCTCAAAGAGCGAAGCTTCGCGGAAAGGGCTTTTTCCGCTCATGATCAATATCGGCGCTCTGGCGCTTTTGGCCGCAGGGGCCTTTCTGCTTTTTTATTTCCAGAAGGATGAATCACTTTCGATTCGTGAATCGGGCGGCGTTTTGGGTATAACCGAACGCGCGCTCATCAAAGAGATTCGCCGCGAGACCAACAGGCTCCTTGGCGAAAAAGAAGCGGCCATAGCCAGGATGAACGGGGAACTTTCCGCCGTTGACGCGGAACTGGCGCGGCTTGATTCCCTTGAGGCGCTGAGCGACGAACAGCGGCGGACCATGGAAGATCTGCGCCGTCAGCAGGAAGAATACCATGCCGGCCTCTCCAAAGCCCAGGCCGAACGGGCCCTGATCATTGCGGAATCACGGCAGCAGGAAGAACGGCTGCGCGAACGCCTTCTCGAACAGCAGGGCGCCCTGGAAAATCTTTCCGAGCGCTCCCGCGAAGAAATCAACAGCGCCCGTGATGAACTTGCGAAACTTTCGCTTGAGCGCGATAAAGCTTCGCTCATTGAAAAGCAGATCACCGCGTACTTTGCGCGGGCCGGCGGATATAGTAACGAAGGCCGCTACCGCGAAGCGCTTGAGACGCTTTCCGCCCTCAGGGAATTTTTGGCGACGCCGGCCTTTGCCGAAGCGCGGAGTTTTCAGGCCCGCAGGGAAAGCGGCCTTGCCGCGGCGGCGGCCATGACGGGCCTCGTTACCGCGGCCCTCGGGTCCGGCGCTGCCCCGTCAGGGCAGCCCGCCGATGCCGCCGCAGATGCCGCAAAAGCCGATGCCGCCGAAGCGGCAAAGCTGCAATGGCAGCTTGCCGAAAACGCGGCTTCCCTTGATACAAGGGAAGCGCTGATAGCCGATTTGCAAAAAAGCCTCGCCGAAGCGCAGACGGCGGCGGCCGCGCGGGAACGTACGATAGCCGAGCGGGATCGCCAGCTTGAAAGCCTTCGCGTTCAAAACGCCGCCAATCTGGAAACAATGGAATCCCAGCTGCGTACGATAGCCGCGCTCAACGCGGAACTGGAAAAAAGGCCGTAACGCCCGTTACCGGACCGCGGCGGCGAGTTTTTTCAGCATGGCGAGAAAGTCGGCGCCGCTTACCGGCAAAAGCGCCTGAAAATTTCTGCCGTCAGGCAGAGCCATAAACTGCCGTTCGACACAGCCCAGTATCGAATCAAAAAACGCCGAGCGTCTTTCAAGATCGGGAATGGGACTGCGGTCGGGATAACGCGAGGAATAACGGACCAGTAAGGCGCGGCCGCGGTTTTCCGCCAATATATGCCACAGATACCATGCCGCGCCGCCGCGCAGCAGCGTACTTTGCACCGTTTCCCCGTCAGGGGAATACGTTGTTTCCCCTGATGGGGAATATGGGGAAACGGACGTTTCCTCTTTAAGAGGAAACGATGTGTCCTGGGTGGCCGGAACTATGTCCAGCCCGCGCAGACGCCTGAATAATTCCGCGGCGGCGAGGTCCCTTCCCGCGCTAAGGAAGCGGAGCAGTTCGGTTTCATTTTTCGAAAGGGTAAGGGCGTCTTCCCAGCTGATCTTGTTTTTAAGAACGATGGCGGCGGTTCCCTCGTGCATACCCGGCTCGACGTTCCTCAGCGTCCAGGCTTTTTCGCGCAGTTCGCCGTAAGTGCTCCGGTAGACCGGACGCAGCCGGGGAAAGGCGCTGTCCAGGGCGGCAACGGCCCCGCGGAAGTTTCCCGTGTCAAGCCGGACGCGGCCCAGCTCAATGTTGATTTCACCGGTCCGGTCCTCGAAGGCGGCGATTTCCTCAAGGGCCGTTTCGCAGAGCAGGAGCCGCTTTGCCGCATCCTTTTCAAGCCGGATTTCAAGCACCCTGACGCTGATAATACCGGGCGCGAGGCGCTTCGCTTTGGCAAATTCAGCCTGGGCGTCGCGCGTTCTCCCCTGAATCAAATACAGCCTTCCCGACCAGGCGGCGAGCGTTCCCTCAAAGAGGCTGTCCTTGATGCCGCTTTTTTCGAGCGAAACAATTTTTGCCCGCGCCGTTTCCAGCGCCGTCCGCGCCGCTTCCCTGTCCAGCGGAACGACGAGATCTTCCAGTTCCAGCAGGCCCGGATTGTCGGAGCCGGTACGGTACATTTTATCCTGCTGTAAGGATTGACAGCCTGAAAGCGCCGGCAAAAGCAGGGCAAGAACGAAGAGCGCCCTGCCGCTGCGCGGAAGCTTACTGATCATGTTTCGTTTCCTCCTGTTTGAATTTCCAGCGGTACAGTTTGTTGTCCATACCCACTCCCGCGAGATCGATCCTGCCGTCGCCGTCAAGATCGGCTATGACCGGCCTTCCCCACACGGGCAGGGGAAATCCCTCGAGCAAATTAAGGCCGCGCGAATACGCGTAGAGGGCGTTGCCTTCGCCGCTCAGGAAAATTTCCGGTACGCCGTCACCGTCGGCGTCGGCCGCTCCGATAAAACCTTCTTCCCTGACGCGAAGGTCCGGAATCTGCTGTTCCAGAACGCCGCCGTAGAGGCTTACACGGTAAAGTCTTCCGCTCTCCGAAACGAGCCAGAGAAACTCGCCGTCCCAGCAGGGCTGAAGATAAAAGACGCCTTCAAGGCTGACGGGAAAACCCTGTATCATCGCGCCCGTTTCGCTGTAAAGGGAAAGTTCGCCGGCCATCGTGACAAAGGCTATATTTGCCCCTGCCGGCGGCGGCGCGAGAAGCAGGGGAGAGCCGTAGGCGATTCCCGAAGCGAAAACCGGCCAGCCGCCGCGGTGTACAAGCGAGTCGTCGGCAAGTATAATTTCGCCAAGAAAACTTTTGGGATAAAAACTCATCAGAACGCGGATTCTGTTCCCCTGTTTCAACTCAAGAAAAGACGGCGGAGAAAGTACCGGCGCCCCGTAATCGCCGCCAAGACTCGCGATTTTTCCCGAGACGTCGACCGTATAGAACGCGCCCTTCTCCTCCGGTTCCTCCGACGCGAGATAGACTTTGCCGCCGTACGACGCGGGTACGCTCGAAATTTTAAGGCCCGTGATCAGGGGGAAGCCTTCGGCGGCTTCCATGTTCCCGTTTACGAGCGTTACCAGCCCGCGCTCGCTTACTACCCATGCGGCGCTTTCCTTCATCGTTTTGGGATTGAGACCCGCGGCGGGAATTACCCACACCGGATGATCGGAGGCGAGCTCGTAAATTTTGTGATCAGCCGGATTGACCGCGAGCGCCGTGTTTCCCCGCGTAAGGAGGAGCCGCGCCTCGCCGCCCGACGCGGTCCGCGCCAGGTACACTTCGCTTCCCGTTCCCTGATTCCCCGCGCCAAGATCAAGGGGATAACCGGGAACGCTTTCCAGTCCGCGGCCCGCGCCGGGCTGCGCGGAAAGGTTCATCGTGAACACGCCGTCTTTAAATGAAACGCGGAACAGTCCCCTGCGGTACATGCGCAGGATCTGCGCGGCCGGCCCCTGACCCCGCAAAAAGAACGGGAGCGATCGGTCAAGCGAATAAAAAAGCGTCAGGGCCGCGCTGTCGCCGGCCGCTTCGGCCAGGGAGCGCCAGACGTCTGTTTTTGCCAGCAGCGTTTTTTTGCGCGCCCCTTCGACAACGGTTAAAATGTTTTCCGGCGATTCGGAAACGAGGAGCCAGCCTTCGTACACCGTATAGTAGGGCGAGGGAATCTCGACTTTGAGTATGCGCAAAACGGCGCCGATAAACGGGGGAATTTGAATTTGGGGAATGCGGCTGCCGTCAAGTACCGTCAGGGTATTTTCCCTGAGGAACATCGTGTCGAAGGCGGTGTCGAAAACCCGCCGGCGCATCTGCTCGTCGCGGATCTTGATCGCAAAGACGGGCGCGGCCCGTTCCTCAAGTCCCATAACGCCGAACTCCGCGCCGGTCCATGAATAGAGCAGATCATCGACGCCCAGGCGGAACAGGGCCCGCGAAGTTTTATTGGCCGCTTCCAGCGCCGCCGGCAGTTCGGGGTTGACCACGGCGGCCGCGGCGAGCGCTTCCTCAAAACTTGCCGCCGAAAGTCCCGTAAGGTATTGGACGCCGGCGGGGGCGAGGTCCATAAGAGAAGGCGCGGGGGAATTTTTTTCGAGAATTGCCTTAAAGGCGGCGTTGTCCGTCGACACTTCGGCGGACAAGCGCACGTTGAGCATGGCCGGTTTTATTTCCAGGGCCAGTTCCACCAGATCGGGAAAATCAGTTTCCCTGAACGCCGCCGCCAGCAGCGGGTTGCCTTCGGAAAGCGATCCCGTCACCGTTTTGGAAGAGAGCAAAACGGAAAGATCAATGTTTTTCTCCTTCATCCTCAGTGATTTTCCCGGTGAATAGGAAGCGCCGTCGTCTCCCAGGGCGGCGGCCAAAAGCTGTTCGCTGCCGCTGACGATAAGGAGGTTGCGCCGCGCGGCGATGTAATATACGGCGCCGCCGGTACGGTACTCAAGACGCCGGTACGCGCCGCGCACAAAGGAGAGGCCTTCGATGTCAAGGCGCGCGGAAATCAGCGGAAGCAGGGGCAGGACCGGCGCGGCAAACGCCGAATCCCAGGCGGCGATAAACGAGCCGTCTTTAAGGAGCGCC
This sequence comes from Treponema sp., assembly GCA_031283575.1. Lineage (GTDB taxonomy): Bacteria > Spirochaetota > Spirochaetia > Treponematales > Breznakiellaceae > JAIRYT01. Next base: position 7,017 of record JAITBL010000024.1, read on the forward strand.
GCCGAAAAAGCGCCCCGCAAAACAAAGCGCAGCAGGGGATGCCGGATAAGGCCGCTCCTTTTAAGTCCGTTGAGCGCGGGCGCGGCGGAGGCCAGCGCGGGATTGCTTAAAAGCGACGGGAGGCTCTCGTGGGAAAGAACATGATCGGCGAACGTAAGGGGACTGCGCGCGCCGGCATATACGTCAAACTCATCGGGAATAACCGAGCCCGGCTGGATACGAATGATAAAGTACGACAGCTCGGCGGCGAGGATAATCGCGATTATGACGAGAAGAAACATGATGATGAAGCGCAGGGGCCGCTTTTTTTTCCGGGTTTTTGAGACTGCGTTGTCCATAGGCAATTATTGCCCGAAATCCGGCGCTTGGGCAATATTCGCCGGCAAATTCCGCGGCGGTTTTATACCGCCCGATTTAGCCCGCGTAAAACGCGCTCAGGTTCTGCGCACGGCCCTAAACAGATCGTCGCGGGAAAGTTCCATCCACAGGGGGCGGCCGTGGGGACAGCGCGGCGGCACGGCGTTTGTTTCCTCCAGCGCGAGCGTTTCTTCCGCAAGGGCAAGGGCGGCGGCGTCGTCCAGATAGCCGCCGTCCTTGATCGCCGCCTTGCACGACAGCGTCGCCGCCCAATGCTCGGCGATGTTGCCGCCCGCGCGCCGGAGGGCGAGGATTTCGCTCACCGTGCCGCCGTCCCCTGCCCGCCATCCGGCGGGCAGGGCGTCAATACGCCAATTGCCGTTTTCTTCATCCTCAAGAATGATCCCCAGGCGGGAAAGCTCGTCTTTTTTCCGGCGCAGAAACGCGTCGTCGTCCGCGCTTTCGGTACTGAACGGAATCGCCACGAGCAATTCCTGGGTAACAATGGGTTTTGACAAAAAGTGATTGTAGAGCAGCCGTTCATGGGCGGCGTGCTGATCGATAAGATAGAGCCGCCCGCCTTTCTGCACGATGATAAAAAGATCGAAGGCCCGCCCGACCAGGCGCGGCGTTTCACGCGCGCTCCCGTATTCCGCCGCCGCCTCGCAGGCGCTTTCCGCCGTCTCCCCGCGTCCCGCCGGCAGGGGCGCAAACTCGCGGCGGCGCTCAAGCAGAGCTTCCAGCGCCGCGGCGTTATCGGTATACGCGCCCGTGCCGGAAGCGCCGCGCGGGCCAAAGTCAAAACGCGGCGCTGTCCCGCCGCCAAGCGCCGTATCCGCCGCGCTTGCGGCAAGGCCGCTGCGCCGCGCGTAATCGCGGAGCGCGGCGGAGAGCGTGTGATGTATGGCGCCGGCGTCGGCAAAACGCGCTTCGCGCTTGGCGGGGTGAATGTTAAAGTCGGCCAGCGCGGGATCAACTTCGACGAAAACCGCGCCGGCGGGGTGAGCGCCGTTGGGAAAAAATCCCGCGAGGCCGTATTCGAGGGCCTGCATTAAACCGAAGTCCTGAATGCGCCGTTTGTTGGCAAAGATATACTGCTGCCGGCGGTCCTGGCGAAAAAGTTCCGGGCCGCCGAACACCATGGTAATGGTAAAGCCGCCGCCCGTCGCGTGGATTTCGTGAAGAAAAATCCGTTCCGTCCGATCAAGGACAAGTTCGCCAAAACGCTCTTTAAGGCCGGCCGCCGCGGGCAGGGCGTTGATTTTGAGTTTTCCCTCGCTGATCAAACGAAAATTGATCGCGGGAAAGGCCAGGGCCTTTTCAATAAAAATCTGCCGGCAAAGCGCGCTTTCGCTGCTTTCACGTTTAAGAAAACGCTTGCGGGCGGGAATGGCGTCAAACAAACCGAGGGCGCGTATGGTGGTTCCCCGCCTGCGGCGGTTTTGGCTTAGCGCGGTTTCACCGGAAGCGCCTGTTTGGAGAAGCCAGGCTTCGCGGCCGTCGACACTGGAAAGTATTTCCAGTGTCGAGACGGCGGCCGCGGCGGCGAGGGCTTCGCCGCGGAAACCGAGGGTGCGGCTGCGGGCAAGATCATCAAGCGAGGTGATTTTGCTCGTGGCGTGGGCGAGGACGCAGCGTTCAAGATCGTCTTTGTCCATGCCTTCGCCGTCGTCGATCACTTCGACCTTGCGGCTGCCGCCGCCTTCCAGCGAGACCTCGACGGACGACGCGCCCGAATCAACGGCGTTATCAATAAATTCGCGCACCAGCGCCGCGGGCCTGTCTATCACTTCTCCGGCGGCGATTTTTTTTGCTTCTTCGGGGGGCAGTATGCGGATCATGGCAAACTCCGTTACGAGTCAAACAGTTCCAGCTCCGGTTTGGCGTCGGGTTTCGCGTCGGGAGCGTTGAGCAGGGTTTCGATGCGCTGTTCAACTTTTTCAAGATCCTTTTCAAGGGAACGGGCAAGGCTTATTCCTTCCTCAAAAGCTTTCAGGGCGTCTTCCAGAGGAATGTCCGGTTTGCGTATTGCCTCGCCAAGGGTTTCGAGCTTCTGTAAACGTTCCTCAAAATATTTCATGCTCCCTCCTCAAATTTATGGAGTATATTCTCCGCCGCCTGTTCCCGCGGCGGACGCTTCCGTTTTTTCGGTAACGGCGTGAACCGTGCCGTCAAGCAGCCTGATGGCGAGACCGTCTCCGGCCAGCGTTTCGTCCGCGCTCCGAAGGACGCGGCCGTTTTTTTTGTTCACAACCACCGAAAAACCCCGTTCCAAAACGGCGCGGGGGCTTCCCGCCTCAAGGCCCGTTCTTGCCAGTTCCAGACGGCGGCGCAATTCCCCGGTAACGGCGCCAAGATTCGTGAGCAGCCCTTCCTTGGCGTCGTCGAGCCTGATAAGGCGGGGCTGTAGTATTCCCCTTATGCGGTATTCCAGGTCTTCGGCGCCGAACGGTTTTGCCAAAAGCCGCGCGCGGTCGATGCGCTGCCGCAGAACAGCCGCCGCGTCGGCGCGCAAATTCCTGATTCGCGCGAGCGTTTCATCGCGCCGGTCGCTTACCAGTTCAGCGGCGGCAGACGGCGTCGGAGCGCGCAAATCCGCCGCCAGATCGGAAAGGGCGTTGTCGATTTCGTGGCCGACGGCGCTTACTACGGGAATCCGCGACTCCGCGATAGCGCGGACAACGATTTCTTCGGAAAAGGGAAGCAGATCTTCCAGGGAACCGCCGCCGCGTCCGACGATAAGCACGTCGGCCAAATCCCACTGATTGGCCTGTCCGATACGCGCGGCGATAATCGCCGCCGCGTCCGCCCCCTGCACGGGAGCGGGAAAAAGGATCACGCGTATTCCCCGCGCGCGGCGTTTCAAAATGTTAAGGATGTCCTGCACGGCCGCGCCGGTGGGGGAACTTACCACGCCCACCGTTTCAGGAAAGCGGGGGATTTGTTTTTTTCGCGTTTCGTCGAAAAGCCCTTCGGCGGCAAGGAGGCGCTTTCGTTCCTCGAGCATGGCGAGAATGTCGCCCGCGCCGGCAAGTTCAAGGTCGTCGGCAATGAGCTGGTAATTTCCCCGCTGGGCGTAGACCGAAATGCGGCCCCGCGCCCGCACGAGCATGCCGTCTTTGGGCTGAAACGCGAGAAAGGGAACGCGGCCCTTGAACAGCACCGCGTCAAGTTTGGCGCGGCTGTCTTTGAGCGAAAAATACAGATGGCCGGTGCTTGAGGGCCGGCAGTTGGAAAGCTCCCCCTCCACAATCACCGAAGGAAAGGCGTTTTCCAGCTGCGCCTGAATAAGCGAGGTTATTTCAAATACGGTATAGTTTTGGCGGCCTTTCACCGGCGCGCCTCATCTGTTTCCGTGGTCGTACGCCATAAACACATTTTTCACTTACCAGCGCAGCTTTAAATTTCGCGCCGCGGCCACTTCGTCAAGGCGGCCGACCGGCGTGTGGTGGGGCGCTTCGCGGAGCAGTTCGGGCCGTGTCCGCGCCTCATCGGCGATTTTGGCAAGGGCGAGGGCAAAGGCTTCCAGCGTTTCTTTCGTCTCCGTTTCCGTGGGCTCGGCCATAAAGGCTTCCCTGACGGTGAGGGGAAAGTAAATCGTGGGCGGATGAAAACCGTAATCGATAAGGCGCTTGGCGATGTCCAGGGTGTGGCAGCCGTTTCCCAAATCGGGGGACGCGGTAAACTCGTGCATGCAGGGCCGCTCCGATCCGTAGGGCGTGGGGAAGTCGGCCTTGCAGAGGCGGCGCAGATAGTTCGCGTTAAGGACGGCGTATTCGGAGGCGCGCCGGAGTCCCGTCCCGCCCAGGGCGCGCACATAGGCGTAGGCGCGGACCAGAACGCCGAAGTTTCCGTGAAAGCATTTTACCGCGCCGATTGATTTTGCCGGGGACGCAAGGGTGAAGCGGCCGTTGTCCCGCGCCGCGACCGGCCCGGGCAGAAAATCGGCCAGCGCGGCGGCGGCGACGACCGCTCCCGCGCCGGGCCCGCCGCCGCCGTGCGGCGTGGAAAAAGTTTTATGCAGGTTAAGGTGCATGACATCAAAGCCCAGCTCGGCGGGTTTGACAATTCCCATGAGGGCGTTCATGTTCGCCCCGTCGCCGTAGACAAGGCCGCCCGCGTCATGGACGATTTTGATGATCTCGGCAATATTGGTTTCAAAAAGGCCCTGGGTGCCGGGATTGGTGATCATCATTCCGGCGAGATCCGCGGCCCTGCCGCCCGACACCGCTTCCCGCAGCGCGGCAAGATCAACCGCCCCCGCGGCGTCGGACGGGATCGTTTCGGCGACATAACCGGCCATGGTACAGGTGGCGGGGTTGGTGCCGTGGGCCGAATCGGGAACGAGGATGCGTCTGCGGACGCCGCCGCCCCGCGCCACATGGAAGGCGCGGATCATGAGGATGCCGGTCAGTTCGCCGTGAGCGCCCGCGGCGGGCTGCAGGGTACAGGCGTCAAAACCGGTGAGTTTTTCCAGCGATTCCTGCAGCCGGTACATGAGTTCCAGGTTCCCCTGATTGGCGGCGTCCCCGCTCAGCGGATGGGAACGGCGGAAACCGCGCAGGCCCGCGGCTTCCTCGTTCAGCCTGGGATTGTACTTCATCGTACAGGAACCGAGGGGATAGAACTGGCCGTCGACCGAAAAGTTTTTTTGTGAAAGACGCGTAAAGTGGCGCGTCACCGAGCCTTCGTCCAGTTCGGGCAGATCGAGGCGTTCCCGCAGGAGGGCGGCGGGCACTTCGGTTTTTTCCACGTCAAGTTTGGGAAGCAGGACGCCGCGGCGGCCCGGCACGCTTTCTTCGCAGAGCAGGGGAGTCTGCTTTCCCGTGTGGGCGTTCAATGCTTCCGCGCGGGCGGAAACGCCGTTCCGGGTTTCGTCAGCCATTGAGGCCTCCCAGCGCGGAAACGAGGGCGTCGATATCCGCTTTTGAATTCTTTTCGGTTACGCAAACGAGCAGGTCGTTTTCGCGATCCGCGTAATAGCGGGAAAGGGGAAGTCCCGCGACAATGCCCTTTTCGGCAAGAACGGCGGCCGCGGCTTCTTCGGCGGGACGCGGAAGCGTGACGGTAAATTCCTTGAAGAAAGCGCCGTCCGGTCCGCCCGCTTCGGCGGCGGCGGTGAGGCCCCGCGCGGCAAGCTGTGCGGCGGCATAATGGGCGCGGTGCCAGCAAAGTTCCGCCGCCTCGCGGAGCCCTGTTTTTCCCATGAGGGCCAGATAAACGCAGGAGCGGAGCATGGAGAGGCCCTGATTGGAACAGATGTTCGACACGGCCTTTTCGCGGCGTATATGCTGTTCACGCGCGGAAAGGGTGAGGACAAAGCCCCGCCTTCCCTCGCGGTCCGCGGCTTCGCCGGCGATGCGGCCGGGGATTTTGCGCAGGTATGTTTTGTTCGCCCCCATAATGCCGAGGAAGGGACCGCCGTAGTTTAACTCGTTCCCCAGGGCCTGGCCTTCCGCGGTCACTATGTCGGCGCCTTCTTCGCCCGGGCTTTTGATCAGGCCCAGCATGAACGGATCGGCGTGTACGATGAAGGCGCCTCCGGCGGCGTGTACCGCGTCCGCCGCGCCGGACAAATCGGGAATAACCCCGAAGAAGTCGGGGTACGCGGCGACGAGGCAGGCGAGTTTGCCCCGCCTGCCCGCGGCGCCGGCGGGTTTTCCCGTGTAGGTTTCGACGCTGACCGCGAAGGAGACAAGGTAGGTATCCAGCACCCTGCGGTATTCGGGATGCAGCGCGGCGGGCAGCAGGACCAGGGCCTCTTCGCCTTCCGCGCCGTTCCGTGCGCCGGTGTTTTTCAGCGCCATAATCACCGCTTCGGCAAGGGCGGTCGCGCCGTCATAGTGTCCGGCGCTTACCACTTCCGTTCCCAGCAGCGCGGAAACCATGCTCTGGTATTCGAAGATCGCCTGCAGGGTCCCCTGGCTTACCTCGCTCTGATAGGGAGTGTAGGCGGTAAGAAATTCGCCCCGCGACGATAAAGCGCCGACCGCCGAAGGAATAAAATGATCGTAAGCCCCCGCGCCCAGAAACCAGGAACAGGAATCGGCGTCAAGATTTTTTTCCGCCATGGCGGAAATTTCCTTAAGGACTTCGTATTCGCTTAAACCTTCGTCAAGGTCAAGGCGGGGAAAGCGGAATTGTTCCGGCACGTCGGAAAACAGCGCCTCGATTGAAGCGAGGCCCAGCGCGGAAAGCATCTGGTCCCTTTGCCCGGGAGTTGTCGGAATAAAGGGCACGCTATTCCTCCGTTGAGTCGACGAACTTTTCGTAATCGGCCGGAACAAGCAGGGCGTCAAACTCGGCGGGGTCATCCGCCGTTACTTTGACGAACCAGCCTTCTCCGTAGCAGTCGGTGTTGACCGTTTCGGGGGCGGCGGCAAGGGTGGAATTGATCTCGGCGATTCTTCCCGAAACGGGAAGATAGAGATCGCCGGCCGCCTTGACGCTTTCCACCACGCCGAAAACCGCGCCGGCCTTAAACGCGTCGCCCACGCTGGGCAGTTCGACAAAAACAATATCCCCCAAACTCTGCTGGGCATGATCGCTGATTCCCACGCTAACAAGATCGCCGTCCCTGCGGGCCCACTCGTGTGTTTTGGCGTATCGCGCGCTGTTGTCTAAAGTCATATTTACTCCTATAAAAACCTGCGGCATTTTGCCGCAGACGTTCAATCGGAACACTTCCGCTTTAGCGGAACGTGCCTACTCCTATAAAAACCTGCGGCATTTTGCCGCGGACGTTTGTTATGCCGCGGGCTCCTGTTTTCGCCGGTAAACCGGCAGGTAGAGGGGCCGGTTGACCACGACCGCGTCTTTTGCCGCGCCGCGAATTTC